>JABDKH010000096.1 GCA_013002345.1 Rhodothermales bacterium | reverse complement strand
GCGCTGACCATATTCTTCTGTTATCGTGGCACCCGGGTTACTTCAGCAGAGTCATCTTCCGAGCCAGTCGAAAATTACCATACTCCAGCGTGTACACGTACGAACCGGAGGCAACAGGGATACCCCTGTCGCCCAGACCGTCCCATGTGGCGGTATGCGCCCCCGCCGGAAGTCGCTGTCCGTCGACAAGCGTTCTGACCAGGCGCCCGGCAACGTCGAAGACCCGTACACTAACCGTCTTGTCGATCGGCAGCGTGAAGTTGAATTGCGTCGACGGATTGAACGGATTCGGGTAATTCGACGAGAGATGATAGTCGGTTGGCAAGACGATCTGCGCTTCCGAATTCACACCGAAGGACTCGGTGAGTTCGAAGATTCTGAACACGGGCCGGTGTGGGGCGGCCACCCTGCTGCGAACACTACGGCGATAGAATCCGGCGCCGGCATCCCACACCTCATCAATCGTTGCAAGTGAATCGTTGATGCCGTAGAACCCGACGGCCACCTCGATCAGGCCGTCCCCGTCTGCATCCCCAAGGAAGGAAACGCTCGTCGGCGAGATCTCTTCCGGGCGGTTCGTCGGGAAGGCGCCGAAGTCGCCGGCGTTCTCGTGGTACACCGTAATCGCACCGGCGGAGTCGCGAACCACGACGTTGAAGAGCGTGTCGAAGGGAGTTATGTCAAACTCGACCTCGCTGAGCCTGTAGTTTGAAGGGTCCTCAGGATCGCCGCCCTGACCGCCGACCCACTCGGCGACACGAAGATACTTTGGCGTTCTTCCGGCATCGTAGTCCTGTCCGTCATAGCCGCGTCCTGCGCCTATGAGTTCGAGCGTGCCGTTGCCGTCGATGTCTCCGGCATCGATGCCGTATGCACTGAGGGGGCCCACGAGATCCACCCTGAACTGATCCGCTGTTATCTGCAGTGGATCCTCTCCCTGCTCGTAGTTCATGACGGAGACGTACTCGTACTGTCCGCCGTCAAAACCGTACTCGCGAGGATAAAAGATCTCGTCATCTCCGTCGTCGTTGATGTCTACGACGACTCCATTGAACCACGAAAGATCATCAACGCCCAGACTTGCCGTGGCCTTGAAGAAAAGGTTCGGATCACCTGTTCCAGGCACCTTGTATTCGTCCGGACCGAGAACGTCTCCGTTGTGGAAGTTGAAATCATTCCACGAGTGGAATGAGATTTCGTACGTGCCGTCACCGTCCAGGTCGGCGGCATTGACGGCGTACGTACTCCCGCCGCCACGATCAACCGGGTCGTAGTCCTCGCCTCCGCCAACGCCCGAGCTGAGTCGCAGCTCAACCACAAGTGTTTCGAAGCCGGAACCGATATCCCCGTTAACGGAGAGAATCAACCACTCGTCATTCCCGGTATCGTTGGGGAACAGCAGCTCTTCCTTGCCATCACCGTCAATGTCAATGGTGGAGAAGTTGTCCGACTTCATATAGCTTGGAATCGGCTCTCCCAGCTGCTCAACGCTGAATGCCGTTGCCTCTGCGGTACCGAAGTCATTGTCCGTACCGGTGAACTCGTAGATGAAGATTCCCGATGTGGTTCCGGCAGGATTCGCTCCCACAAACTCATCTCCGCTGATGAAGATGATCTCACCGTTGCCATCTCCATCGAGGTCACCCCCCGTGACATCCCTGCACGACACAATGAAGTCATTGGCAGGATCAAGGGTGTCCTCGTAATACGGTGTTGAGTATACCAGCTCCCAGGTGTCCGCTCCGGCGACCTCGAACACGTGAACTCGCTGGCCTCCCGAGAAATCGCAGACCAGCACCTCGATCTTGCCATCACCGTCGAGATCAAATGGTCCGTTGGCCGCGAAGGATCCTCCGAACTGGCCTCCGACCATGGTCTCCGAAAACGGCTGCGTCGGGTCGGCTGGAATGAGCGCGTCCCACACGAAGTCCGTCGTCTGGGCCAGGGAAGTCGAAGCTGAAAGAATCAGAGTGAGTGCGAAAAGAGGAATGGCTGTTCGCATGACGAAGCCTCGCGCTCTTTGATGTTTGACGTGAGCGGACAAGGTATGTGAGGCGGACACAGGCGTCAACCGGCAAGGGTTGATTCAGGCGTGTGATGAACACGGTTCAGTCGCCTCCAATCTCTCCACGAAGGCGGGCCCCGATTCCAGGTCGGTTGGGTAGATGAATCCGTGCCTCGTCATCGTATGTGAGGCCGTCGATCGGGTCGTTGCTGATCAGGAAGGGCGGGTCGAGGTCGAGCCAGTCGGCGAGGCCGGCAAGGTGTGCCATGGCTGTGACACCGAGCGACGTTTCGACCATGCACCCGAGCATAATCCGAAGGCCGAGTTCACGAGCGCGTCGGATCGCGGTGAGGGCGGGCCCGAGCCCCCCAAGCTTCATCAGTTTGACATTCACGCCCGTCACGCCCGCGGCAGCCAGGACGTCTACATCGGCGAGTGACTGCAGCGATTCGTCGGCCACTACGGGGACACCCACCCGCGACTGCACCCAGCCCAGTCCCTCTATGTCATCCTTTGATACGGGCTGCTCGGCAAGGGCGAGGCCGTAGTCTCCCATGGCGCGGACGTTCTTCACGGCGACCTCTCGCGTCCAGCCGGCATTGGCATCCACGTAAAGCTCTGCGTCAGGGCGAACCTGTCTCACGGCCATGAACCGATCGAGATCGCCGTCCGACCCGAGTTTCAATTTCAGAATCGGGAAACCCGATGTTTGCGAGGCCACGCGAGCCATTTCTTCCGGCGAATCCAGACCGATTGTATATGATGTGGAAAGGGATGTTGGGGTCGGGAGTTCAAGTAATTTATGAAGTGTTTTTTTCTTTCGTCGGGCGATTCGATCGTGCAAAGCCAGACTGAGCGCGCATCGTGCCGGCGGCGGACCCTCGGCGCCAATCCAGCCATCAATCTGCTCGACGTCGTCGGGGAACGGTTCGTTCTTCTCGCCGGCCGCATCCCAGAAAGCCGTCATTGAGTCCGGCTCGATGCCGTAGTACGGCGGGATCGTTCCTTCGCCCAGGCCCTCGTCATTGGCCAGCCGAATCAGATAGGCGACACGTGTGTCGCTTATGCCGTACGACAGGCCGAAGGGACTTCGCAGCTGCAAGGTAATTTTCTGCCAGCTAATGGATGAAGGGGTCATGGTCGTTCATATGATCGAACTGAGAAACCCGGTCTTGCACGGTCTTCGGGGTCGACCGATCGCGCCGGCTGGAGTTTTTCCGGCCAAGCCGCGACGCACTTCGCTACGTTCCATGTTGCCTTTCTTAGTTCCTGGCAGTTCCGCGCATCGATGTCGAGTCAAAGTGAATGGCGGCAACGAAGGCGCTATAGGCCAGGCTATTCCGATTTGTCAGTTGACGGAGGCACGACAAGGTATTAATCAAGACCGTGGATGACCTTATCACAACCATGTTGAAGTTTGTGCCGGACGGGCGTGGTCGCCGAAGCTCTTGATTGGCGGGTATCCGATCAAATTGCTGTGAAGGGCTGCGATTGGGGCACTCGCGTCCTTTCTGTAGGGCCTGCCGTGAAGAGTTTTCAGGGTTATCCCGACAAACACTATGGCGAGCACAAGGTTTTTTTTACGAGATTGTATATGCAGGAAACCGGGCCCCGGGCAGATTCCACCAACCGACCACCTCCACGCCGATGAGACTCATTCTCTTTGATCTGCCCGGAGACGGGCGAATGTCATTCGATCCGCTGGCGCTCAGCCGTCCCATCTGGGAACTGCGGTGCGGAATGACCTCTCTCGGTGACAAAATTGTTCAGCGAACGGGCGCGGTCGATGTGGCCGCCTTTGTACCGCCCTACATGGCTGACGCCTACATGGAGACGACAGATCGGCCCGTGAACGATGTAAGTGTGCTGGCCGGTGAGGACATACTCCTCGTTGATGGGCGAGTCAAGGCTCAGAGCCTGGAAGTCGACAAGCTGCCACCCGGCGGCGTCGTACTCAGCGACGACGGCAACGTGCTGGTCGCACGGATCTCGCAAATGGATCGGGACACGAAGTCGAGCCAGTCCATCGAAGCCGTGCTGAAGTCGGCCGCGGACACCCTTCGGCGAGTCGACCTGCCGGTGGAAATCTGGAATTACACGTGGGAGTTGATCCTGGAAAACCCGGACCAGTTGACCCGGGACTTTCGCGCTGCCGGAATGAGTGGAATTGAGGGTAAAGTGGAGCAGCCGAATGCCATTCGAGGCAGTAAGAACGATGTCTTTATCGCACCCGGTGTCGTCGTGCACCCCATGGTAGTGCTTGATGCTGAGCACGGCCCCATCTACATCGACGAAGGGGCGGAAATCCATCCGTTCAGTCGTATCGAGGGCCCCTGCTACGTTGGCAAGAACTCGATCTTGCTGGGCGCCAAGTGTCGTGAAGGAAACTCCATTGGGCCGATGTGCAGGATCGGAGGCGAGGTGGAAGAGTCGATCGTCCACGGGTATTCGAACAAGTACCACGACGGATTTCTCGGTCACGCGTACGTGGGCGAGTGGGTGAACCTGGGCGCACTTACGACCAACAGCGACCTGAAGAACGACTACTCCGATGTGTCGGTGGTTCTGGATGGACGCAGGGCCATTCCGACGGGATCACGCAAAGTCGGGTCGCTCATCGGCGACCATACGAAGACATCCATTGGAACGCTTTTCAACACGGGTGCCTATGTCGGCTCGATGGCGCTGATCGCAGGGACGGGCAAGCCACTGCCGAAGTTCATTCCTTCGTTTGCCTGGTTTCTGGAGGGCGTCGTAACAAAGGGATTTGGAAAACGAAAACTCTACGACACGGCGCGGATCGCGATGGGCCGCCGGGGGCGAGAGTGGACGGAAGGGCAGGAGGCGATGTGGGAAGCCGTTTTCGATCTCACGGCTCCTGCAAGAAATGATGCTATCAAGAAGGGGCGTCGCGTCCTTACGAACAAACACAACTAGGAAAACCATATGGCGAATGTCGAAGAGAAAGTTATGGCCGTCACGGCCCGGGTCTTGCGGTTGGATCCGAGCGAAATCAAGTCGGATTCTAACTTCGCGCTGGATCTCGGGGCCGAGAGTGTGCAGTCCATCGAGCTGGTTGCCAACTTCGAGGAGGCGTTCGGTATTGAGATGGACGAGGATGCCGCTCTATCCGTCGATACGGTTGGCGGGGCCGTCGAATTCATAACACGCGTCTGCGTGGAACAGGGCGTGGAAGTCTGACGGTTCGATAGTACCTGCCACACGACCTGGCGGTAGCGCACAAAAGTTATCGGAGCGCCTGGCTGCTACGGTATCCACCCAGGATGTTTGAGAGCATAGCAAATATCGCACGTCCCGATTCGTCGATCGAGGTAATCGACGTTGCGGTCGCGCGAGGAGTAATCCCATGCAAGTAGAAGAGATGCACAAGGCTGCTGCGCGCAGGCCGCATCCCCTGGTCAACACGACCGAACCAAATTTACTGGACGACACATTCAACTACGATCTGCCGCCGCTGATCAAGTTCGATGGTCCGATTGTCGAGTACATCGACGGGAAGCAGGTGATCTTCGATCCGGAGGACACGAAGAAGCGGGACATATTCATTACCGACACGACGTTTCGGGATGGGCAGCAGGCGCGGCCTCCGTACTCCGTAGAGCAGATGGTTCACCTGTACGATCTTCTCGCAAAGATGGGCGGGCCGAACGGCGTTATCCGGCAGACCGAGTTCTTTCTGTACACAAAGAACGACCGCGAGACGTTGGACAAATGTCGAGCGCTCGGCCATCGCTATCCCGAATGCACGGGATGGATCCGTGCCGTGAAGGGGGATTTTCGACTGGTGAAAGAAGCGGGTCTGAAGGAGACCGGGATGCTCACTAGCAGCTCCGACTTTCACATCTTCAACAAGCTGAAATTCAAGAGCCGCAAGGAGTGCATGGACAGCTACTGCGAGGTGGTCGAAGCGGCGTTCGAGGCAGGAGTGCGACCGCGCTGTCACTTGGAGGATATCACCAGGGCGGACTGGGATGGCTTCGTATTGCCGTTCGTCGACAGGCTGATGAAGATGAGCGAACAGGTTCCGGATGAGCTGTCGGTCAAGATCCGAATCTGTGACACGATGGGATTCGGGATCAGCTATCCAGGTGCTCAGCTACCACGCAGCATTCCCAAGATGGTGTACAAGCTGAACCAGGAATGCGGCGTTCCGAGCGACAGACTGGAATGGCACGGGCACAACGACTTCCACAAGGTTCACATCAATGGTACGACGGCGTGGCTGTATGGCTGCGACGCGAACAACGGGACCCTGTTCGGATACGGAGAGCGAACGGGCAATCCGCCGGTTGAAGGTGCACTCATGGAGTACATCGCGCTGAAGGAAGATCTTTGTGGAATCAATACCGAGGCCATCACGGAAGCGGCCGAGTATATGAAGTCAATAGGTCTTCCGATCGCGGATAACTATCCGTTCGTCGGGAAGTACTTCAATACGACACGTGCCGGAATCCATGCCGGCGGACTCCGAAGTGACGAGCGGATCTATAACATCTTCGACACCGGCAAGCTTCTGGGTCTTCCACCTCGCGTGGCCATCACGGACAAGAGCGGTGCGGATGGTATTGCGCTCTGGGTGAATGAGTTCTTCGGGTTGAAGGGGAAGGATCGGATCAGCAAGATCAAGATCCACAAGGTCGCCCGATGGGTGATGGATCAGTATGAGGTCGACGGGCGAATCACGGCTATCAGCGACGAGGAGCTCGAGCAGAAGGTGCACGAGCTGATGCCCGAATACTGGGAGAAATACCACGCCAACGGTGCGTGATCTGCCTCGCCATGGCTTAGAGCTGAACGATCGGTCAAGCCCGGCATCCTCGGATGCCGGGTTTTCGGCTTCTCGTGGACCGGGCAGGGGACCGAGCTCTGACGTGCGCTGTCCGGACGTGTGGCCCGCGGGTCGTTCGTGCGGACCACATACTCACCGGCTTGACGCGTTCACCGGACCAGCAGCATTCGCTTCGTGACGGCGATATAGTCCGTCCGCAGCACGTAGTAGTAGACACCTGTGGTGAAGCGGCTTCCATCGAAAGTGACGGAGTGTTCTCCGGTCGAACGGCTGGCGTCCACAAGCGTCGCTACGCATCGACCCAGGACGTCGTACACCCGGATGCTGACTGGAGTAGGATGCGTCAGCTCGAAGTCGATTTGTGTTCGTTCGGCAAACGGATTTGGATAGTTCTGATGCAGGCGATCTGTCCCCGGTACCTCTGCCGTGATATTGGTAGAGGATCCATCCTTCGAGAAGATAGCGGTCAGCGTGGCATCCCCTGTGAGAACGAAAGACGTCGTGTCGGTCGCCGACGCAGAGGCTCCCTCCCATCTTTCAAAGCGGTAGCCCGGTTCTGGAATCGCGCGCAGCCGCACCGGGACATCCGTGAAGAACACGGCTTCAAAAGTTGGACCGGGCATTCGCACGCCATCGGCGTCGATGTGTCCGGCTTGCGGCTCCTCAACGCGCAGTGTCAATCGCGATGATCCGGAGAGTCCGAAGTGGTTATAGAAGTGCGGTCGAACAAACAATGGGCGCTTTACCGCGAACTCCCTCATGATATCGATTGCGTCCTCCCATGTCGAGGTGAAGGAAATCGATTTTGGCCAGCGCTCTTTGTGAGCTGGAATCTCACCGGCGATGACGGCCCGCAGACTGTCAATGGTGTGAAGGACTCGGTCGGGGGCGAAGGTCGTGTTCATGTGCGCCGCGAAGCGCTGGATGAACTCGCCGCGGAAGGTCGGATTCTGTAGAAGTGTT
Organism: Rhodothermales bacterium; assembly: GCA_013002345.1. NCBI lineage: Bacteria > Pseudomonadati > Rhodothermota > Rhodothermia > Rhodothermales > Rhodothermales bacterium. Next base: position 54,233 of record JABDKH010000096.1, on the reverse strand, counting down.
CGGAGCAGCAGCGTCGACCACGGTGGGTTTGGCCATTCAGACCCGTTCGGGTCGGTCGCGAGAGCGAGCGTATTGCTCGTAAAGAGGCCGTTCCCGTTGCCGCCAAACCCGAAGTCCATATCAAAAATCATCCAGCGCCAACGACCGTCGGGAGTGCCCGGTCTCCACTGTTTGAGGTTGTTGCCCGGCCAGTCCGCATTCGCCGAGTAAATTTCTGCGACCAGGTAGTCGATGTAAGCGTCGACATCCATGTAGCTGTCGATTACGTCAAGTGCAGCGGGGTCGGTCATGTCCGTCGAGAACATGAACGCCATCATCTCATCGTAGTGCGCCGACTGCCCGAGGAGATCTGCCTTATTGCCTTCGAGTATTTCTACCGCCTCTGGATCTACACCGTAGTGATCCTCGAGGTAGTGTTCGTTCTGTTTTTCTCGCAGGTTGTGAATGCCCCAGTACTCGCCATTGAGGAATACTACGGCGGGCCGGTACGCCTGAGTCTCAATCTGCATGCCCTGGCCGATCACGGTCTGAATCATGCCGTCCCGAAACATGGACCGCCACCAGTCCTGCGCGGACGATCGCAGGACCAGATTGTTGTACGACGAGAGGCCAGTGGTTTCGAAAACCGGATAATCGATTCGGGATGCACCGTAGCTGCTCCGGGCGTAAATCGCCAGCGACTTCTGGGGATAGAGACGGGTGCACCCCCCGTGGATCTTGACGCCTGCATCGATACTGAATCCCATAGAGCCGTCGGGCTCGAAAAACTCCACGTGTATCGGGCGTTCCCAATCTTGATTCCAGTTCAGCGGAACGGATCGGCAGTAACCTGGAATCCCGTTCGTTCCCTCCACGTAGATGCCGATCTGATCATCGAAGAAGTTGGCAGGATCCGTAGATAGCGACACGACCGGCAGGGACCTCGATTCCCCGATCAGGTACGAGTGCGTCGCGACCGTGCCTGGAAGATATCCGTCCTTGAACACCGCGGCGCGGATAACCGTTGTCGCAAAGACCGAAACAGAAGACTCGTAGACCTCGGAAGTAGGCGTGGGTGGCGATCCGTCCGTCGTGAAGCGAACGGTAGCTCCCTGCAGGCTGCTTGAAATGCTGACGGATGTCGCCGCCGTGTAGATTCCTGCCGTCGGGCTGAAGGCAGGAGCATCGGCGATTCCCAGGAAGCCGGATTCGGGGTTCGGTGCACCCGGCGTCGGCTGATCAAAGAAGCGCATTTCTGTGGAGGCGTCCGGACTTCGGCCGAACGAGACGTCGGCAGTCTGGGGACCGAACGTGATGACGTCGATGGCATTGCCGGCCGCATCAAACAATCCAATGGCTTCACCGGCGGCAGCGAGGCGGAAGCTGGTGTGGAGGCCGGTGTCCATGCCATCGGCCCAGATGACGGCGTAGCCTTTTGATTTGATGGTCAGAGTAGCGGGGAAGCGCCACTTCAGCGGAGCGGCAAGGTCGTCCGAAAGGAACAGGTCACTGAGGTCGACAGATGCCGAGCCTGGATTGTGGATCTCCAGCCAGTCCGCGTACTCGCCGAAGTCCGGGTCGGCGACGGTCGCGTCATTCGCCGCCATGAACTCGTTAATGACGAGGGCCTGGCCGGTCGCCAGGTACGGAGTCAGCAATAAAAGGATCAGTGTGCTGATGCCAGTGGCGGGAGCTCCCCGGAAGTCTAGGTAGTTCCGGAAATGACGCATATGGTTGCGAATCATCATTCTATCAGCTTTGATCCACAGTCGGTACGGGCCCGGAACGTAGCAGGAACCGTCACGAGCACGACGATCATGGAAACAATGCCGTTGGCGGCTCAAAGTTGCCGTGTTTCGCTTGTCGAGGTCCGAAGCGATATCCTTTCAGGACGGATTGAAGGTGCCGGCGCATCGGCCCAGAATTCTTGAACATAGCCTGGAGCAGCGATTCGGCTCGGTCCATTGCCGCGCCGTGGCCCGAAACTGCTGCCCCAAGAGCCCTGTCTGGGGTTTTGGATGGTCGGCTGACCCTGCACGAATGGCGGGGGAACAGGCCGCTAGACTCCGATCTGGAGATTCGCGTACAGCGAGGGAACCTTTCATTCAGTACTACGTGCAACTACCTCACGTTATTCGTATCGGCGGCCGACTCAAGCTTTCAGCCCACAGGATGTATACGCGTCCACGAAGTAGGTTGGAAGCTTTTTCATTTGGCGGTAAGCTGATGCGATCTTATCAGGTTTAGGTTAATGAATATCTACGTAGGCAATCTGCCGCACGCAACCACGGAATCCGAACTCAGAGAAGCATTTGAGGAATACGGGTCCGTTAGTTCGGCCGCGGTCATCAAGGACAAGTTCACGGGAGATTCTCGTGGTTTCGGCTTCGTCGAAATGCCCAATGACGCCGAGGCACAGAATGCTCTCCAGGGGCTCAATGGTCAGGATCTTGGCGGTCGTACGCTGAAGGTCAATGAGGCCAGAGCACGCGAGCAGCGCTCGCAGGGTCGCTACTAGACTCCGCAGGCTTTCTGTCGGAAAAGGCTCGGCCCAACGGCCGGGCCTTTTTCTGTTTGCGGTTTTTTCACTTCCGGCGTCCTGGCTGCCGATGAGCGAGCAGCGCCGGATAGAGCCAGACGAGCAGAGGTCAATCACTTTGTTTTCCGGCACTCCGCAACTCCGCCTGGTGGACCGTCGCAGTGCCCGCGGTCACGAGACACTGGCCCACTCACCGTTCGTCGTTGTATCGACCTGACACGGGTTCCCGAACCCGGCGCGAATTTGATTTTCCCAGCCCACAGGCACTTGGGGCTCGTTCGACTGGCGTTCCCGGCACGAGTCCATTATTTTCGGCTTGTTCGTAGGACACAGCGCCGGTTCCGAGCGTGGTCCCTTCACCTTGTTGCGCAGGACCATACGGAACGGTCATCGCTGAACCGATGAAGGTGGATTGCGGGACCGATGGTGAGATATGCCAGAGCGCATTCTCACGAAAGGTCGCGCGAAGTGGTTGCAGGATTACGTCCGACGTACTCCGAGGACGATCGTATCACAGTAATCTTGAGGGAGTCCAGTCTCTTCAATCAACGTGGAAACATTTGAGCCCGCGAAACGAGAAGTTCTGAACGCCATCGAGCCGATTGTCGAAGCCAACCTCGACCTGCTCGTAGACATGAACGCGAAGAAATGGTGGCCGTCCGATTTCTTCTCATGGATGGAGACGCCGGATTATCACGAACCCCTTGCCGAATTGAGAAGGGAGGCGGAGGGGCTCGGCCCGGGCATTCTGGCGAGCATTGTCGGTAACACCATTACCGAGGAAGCCCTCCCGAATTATGGTGCGAGACTCGCGACGCTTTTCCCGGATCCCACCGGTATCGTGGAGCGGCCATGGAACCAGTGGTCGCGGGGGTGGACCGCCGAGGAGGACATGCACGGGCGAGTCCTCAACGACTATCTGATGTTAACAGGGCGCGTCAACATGGAAGCCGTCGACAAGACGATCTTCGGTCTGTTGAAGGGAGGCTTCGAGCAGGATGCGGATCTGTACAAGGGTGTACTCTATCCGATGTTTCAGGAGGTCGCCACGATGGTCTCACACGTCAATACAGGCAAGATTGCGAAATCGGAAAACGCCGACACGATGGCGACGATGTGCCGGAGCATTGCCGGCGACGAAGCGCGCCACGCGAGGTTCTACTTCGCGGCGGGGAAGGCTCTGTTCGAGATAGACCCGGAAGGCGCTTTGAAGTCGTGGCATGCACTGATGAAGGACGGCATCATCATGCCGGCGCTCTACATGACGGACGGAGAGACTCCGGCGCCGAACCTGTACAACAATTTTGCGAGCATAGCACAGGAGGTCGGAGTCTACACGCCAATGGACTATGCCGACATTCTGAGGGACTTTAACGACCGGCTCGGTGTAGCTGATCTTCGTATCAATGGAGAGTCGGGTCGAGAGCAGGAGTACCTCGCTCGCCTTCCTGACCGGATCGAGAAGATCGGTGCGTATCGGATGAGCAAGAAGCGCGAACCCGTTCCGCTCAGCTGGCTCAATGGGGTGAAGGTGTAGGTCTTCGTGCTGCATCGGGGTCGGCCGTGGATTAACCGGTCACTATCGAGCATGGGCCTGCCTACCCGCGGTGTCACGCCTGGTCCGTTGGGGATGGGAATGGCCTCTGAGGACGGAGGAGATCTCGCTGTTGGAGTAAATGCGCCGATGCATGTCGCTCAGTGCCCGCCGGGATCATCGGAATGAATGTGAACAGCAAGCCAACGCACAGTTCAAAGTGGACGGCCGTCCGGTATGTCCGATTGTTGTCAGGTGCGGTCATCCTTTAGACGAAACCGGGTTCAATAGTGCCGAGACGTGTGGCGCGAGGCGGACTTGAACCGCCGACCTACGGGTTATGAATCCGTCGCTCTGACCACCTGAGCTACCGCGCCGCGTTCACCTCGCACGTACGAGGCAGCCCTAAAATACGGTACGCCGCTCCAAAGTTCCGCGGACCGCCGCGGTCACGACCAGGGCACACCCGCGCGGAAAACAGCACCTTTAGACTTTCTTGTCGCCGCGGACGATCTTGGAGCATGTCGACCTTCATCCCCATCAATCAGACCCGGGCCCGGGAGGCGCTCCGCAGCGCCATCGCCAGCGAGCGTGTGGCCCACGCCTACCTCTTCCACGGACCGGACGGGGTCGGAAAACGTGCCGTCGCTCTCGAATTTGCGAAGGCCCTTCTGTGTGAGAAGGCATCGGGCGTGGCGTGCGGAAGTTGCATTCCCTGCCAGAAAGTGTCGCGCGGTGTCCACCCCGACCTGCACGTTCTGATCCCGCAGCCAAAGGATGCTGATGCGGCCGATGTAGCGAAACGACTGTCCAGGCTTTTCCAGAACCCGTACGCCACAGTCGATTTCGCGCGCAGGCCCGTGCTGGATGATCCCGAACGTGTATCAAGCAAGCAGGCAGGTTATCTCATCGACAGGGTGCATGCGGAGTTGCACAGGGCCTTCAGCTTCAAGCCCGTCGAAGGGGCGTACAAGATCGGCATCCTCACGGACGCCCACCTTTTAGGTAGGCAATCGGCGAACGCGTTTCTCAAGCTGCTTGAGGAGCCGTCACCCCGAACGGTCTTTGTGCTGACGACCAGCCGCATCGACCACATTCTTCCTACAATCCTCTCGCGCTGTCAGAGAGTCGTCTTTGCCCCGCTGCCGCCAGCCGAGATCGCTTCGCGCCTGGTCGACGAGACCGATCTTACGAGAGAAGACGCGGACGTAATTGCCCAGATGTCGGACGGGTCGTTCAGCCGGGCACTCGACCTCGCAGGTGACACCGGCCTGATGGCGATGCGCGCGAGCGTAGTAAAGCTGTTCCGCGTGATATGGCTTGTTGACGGGAGCCGGAAGCCCGACGACGTGGATCGCTTCATCGACATGGTGGCCGAGCATGCCGGACTCGGACGCGAGCGCCTGAAAAACCTCCTGCGGCTGATGCTGGGCTGGCTGGGAGACATCGTGACGTATCGCGCAACCGGTCACGTAGACCTCCTCGTTAATGTTGACCAGGCGGAGCAAGTGCAGAAATTTGCGGACAACCTGTCAGAGGCCAACGTGCCGGGCATGATCGGGCTGGTTGAGGAGGCGTTCGAACTGATCCAGCGCAACGTTCACCTCACTCTGCTGGTTTCGCGATTGTATAATGAGTTGCGGCGCGCCATGCGAGGAGAGGACGTCGACCGGTTGTACGTACCGCTCGTCGAGTGGACTCAGACGGAGGCGCCGGTGCCTGCTCCATGAGGCGGTGCGCATCTTGTGGCAAGAACGATACGAGAGGGCATACATGGGTTGCGGATCTTGTTCGGCCGGCGGAGGGAGCCAGGCGGGCGGAGCGTGCCGCGGCGGCGGCTGCGCGTCCGGATCCGGTTGCTCAACGATGCACGTCTTCGACTGGCTGAATGAAGTCAATACGTCGGGCGAGTCCACCGACTACGACGTCTTCGAGGTTTCGTTCAAGGGGGGCCGACGCAACTTCTTCCGAAATCAGAGAGACCTGCAGGTACGTACAGGCGACTTTGTCCTGGTGCAGGCCGACCGGGGTCTCGACTTCGGGACCGTCCACATGTCGGGCGACCTGGTTCGGCTGCGGTTCAAGTCTAAAGGTGGCCACGAGGAAAATGATCTTCCGACCATCGTGCGCAAGGCGACTCCGTCAGACGTCGATCGCTACGAAGAGAACAAGAGCAAGGAGACGGATTCATTTCTGGTGGGGAGGAAGTCGATCGAGCGGCGCAATCTGCCCATGAAACTCGTCGATGTGGAGTGGCAGTTCGATCATAAGAAAGTGACTTTTTACTTCACCGCAGAGAACCGCGTGGACTTCAGGGAGCTCGTTCGGGATCTCGCCCGGCGTTTTCACGCTCGTGTTGAGTTGAGGCAGATCGGTGCCCGAGATGAGGCCGCGCGAATCGGTGGGATCGGATCCTGCGGGCGTGAGCTTTGCTGCTCGACATGGCTGCAGGAATTCAAGCCGGTCACGACGCAGGCTGCGAAGACCCAGAACCTGCCTCTCAATCCGGTTCGACTCAGCGGCCAGTGTGGACGGCTGAAGTGTTGCCTGAACTACGAGCTCGAACAGTACATGAGCACGCTACGACGATTCCCCCGAGTCGATACCGTCGTGAATACGCCGGCGGGGGAAGGGCGGATCAAGAAGCTGGATATCTTCAAGGATATCGTGTGGCTGCTTTATTCCAACGGGACGTGGGAGGATCTGCCGCTTGCGGACGTCCGCCGGTACCTCGGACTCGAGGAGGGTGACTCAGACCTTCCACCGGAAGACATCAACCCGATGAATGTACGCGGAGATCGCGGCTTTGCCTGACCGCGGCGGGCTCACTCGTCGTCGTCAGCAGACGGCGACCTGTCCGCTGCGACCTCGACGATGTGTCGATAATAACGATCGATGACCGCGTCGCGTGCGTAGTAAGACGCCCGCTTCCGGCTGTTCTTTTGCCACGATGCATAATTCGGATTGGAGGCCAGGCCGGCGAGCGTATCGGCGACTCTGTGAACATCGTCCCACGTGTGGTGGATTCCAATTTGATTCTCGATCACTTCGGCGCCGAGCGGGCTGTCGCGGTCACTGATGGCGAGGACGGGTGTACCCGCGGCTGCGGCCGGCACGAGTTTGCTCGGAATGAATGAGCCTCCGGATCCACTTTTTTCCGTAATCACAAACAGGTCAGCCTGTTGGAGGGCCTTTGCGAAGTCATCTTCGTCGGACAGACCCGACAGTTGAAACCGATCGTCCTGTCCTCTGGCGGCCCACTCGCGCAGGGCCCTGGCGGTGCTCCCCGCCGCGCGGATGTCGAAGATGAAATCCACATCGCTCGACCGAAGGCTTTCGCACAGGCGCTGAAGGTCCTGCTTCGTGCCGAGATTTCCTGAATACAGCAGGCGGACAGGTGAAGCGGGGCGGTGATTGGGGTCCCTTGGAAACTGCTGCACAGCCTCTTCCAGCGATCGATGCATCCAGTTCGGGAAAAGCAGCACGGGCTGGTCGTGACGGGCGATGGGGCTAAGCTTTTCGCGCATGACAGGAGAGATGGTACTCCACACTTCTGCGCGGTTGAACAGTACAGACTGGATAGACTCCAGCACTTTTCCGATGATGCCACCCGAAGCTATTCCACCGGCGGCCGCCGCTGCGGCTGAGAGGTCCTGAACATTGAGCCACAGTCTCTTGCGATACAGCAGTTTAAGTACCGCTCCAAATGCTACGCCTCCGACCAGGGGGCAGTACGCCATCACGAGATCGAACCGGCGGCTGCCCGGCAGCGTCCGGAGAAGAGAAAAGAAGAACGAGGACTCGTACACCATGCGTTGCACGAGAGAGTTGGGATTGCCCGGGATATAGATCCCGAGTCGCTCCACGTGAACACCGCGGTCTTCGTAGCGGTGGATTGCCAGGCCGTTGCGCCCCGTCTTGTCCGTCCACTCAGGGTAGTACGGGTATGCACATCTTACGGTGACGTCGACCCCTCGCTCGACAAGTCCTTCGAGCAGGTCGCTGAACAGAATGCCTCCGCCCAGGTCAGGCGAATAGACATTGACCACGACGAGTAATCGAAGGGAGGGGGGCATGATGGCCGAACGGATTGGAGGCGTTTGTCGAGAAGTTGGTTGAATTCAACACTACGCAAATGTGAGGCAAGGTGGGTCGAACTCGAAATGAAAAAAGCACGTTCGCTGTATCAGCGACCGTGCTTGATGATGTGATCCAGGATGGATCTGAGATGAGAGGCAAGTTCTTCTAGAGCAGCTGTAGCACCACGAAGGCAAGCAGCCCCACTATCCCTGCCCATACGGATGTGTTCCTGATTGCCAGGTCTACATGATTGCGCATGTCAGTCGGGGGGGTTGATAAGAACAGTGAACAAGGGATGAACTTAAAAAAGTTATCGTCTATTGCAACATATTTTTTCACGGTTTAGGTGCTCCAGAACGAACCATCACAGAAAGTTCACGAAATCTACATATTTAAACGTGTTCATCGAATCGATTTCTCCTTCGTCGCTTGAATGCCCGCGGTCATCGCAAAGGCTTGCAACAGATTAGGCATCGTCCGCTGCCGGGCGGAAATGACATCGTCATCCGGAGATTCTACCCCGCATCCGTCTCGACAAGCGTGCCCTGTCGGCGACCTTCGTACTCACTCGCGGAGTTGCTCGTAGTGGCATGCGAAGCGAGAAACGCACGTTGCGTTAGCACTGACAACAGTGAGCGCGCGTGGCTCTAAGCTGCCTCCGTCTGCGGATCGGGATGACGCTGACGAGATGCCCCGGCGATGAGATCTTACCAGCGAGATCGGGGACGATAAACGGCAAGCGGTTCGCCTACCAATCGTTCTCTTCTTTCGCTACGCCTATCTCCACCGGCACCGGATAGTTGGCGCTGAAGCACGCATTGCAGAATCCGTGCTCGGATCGGCTGGACGATTTCACCGCGTCCATCAGGCCTTCGACGGAGAGATAGCCGAGGGAGTCCACCTCCAGCCACGACTGCATTCTCGCCAGCTCGTTGTCGAACTGATTGGCAAACAATTCCTCGTAGCTCGGGAAGTCCATCCCATAATAGCATGGACTGATCACCGGCGGTGACGAGACCCGGAAGTGGACTTCGCGGGCACCCGCCTCCCGAAGCATCCGGACCAGCAATTTGGCTGTCGTTCCTCGCACGATTGAATCGTCAACCACTACGACAATTCTGTCCTTCAGCACGCCTTCCACTGTGTTGAACTTGCACCGGACCCGCTGCTCACGCATGTCCTGGCCTGGAGAGATGAACGTCCGTCCCACGTAGTGATTGCGGATGAGGCCAATCTCAAATCGACAGCGGTGCCCCATCTTCTGACATTCAGAGACATACCCCAGGGCGGCCGTGTTCGAGGAGTCAGGCACGGATATCACGATCGGCTGTTTTTCCTCCGGCGATACGACGGGTACGGGTGCATCGTGCGCCAGCTGCTTTCCGATCTTTCGCCGGACCTTGTCTACCATCTCGCCGAAAACCTTGGAGTCGGGTCGCGAGAAATAGACGTATTCGAAAACACACTGACTTACGCCGTACCTGCTTGGAAGTGAATACGATCGGAAGTCTCCATTCTCACATCCATTGCGATCGATGACGACAACCTCTCCCGGAAGCACATCACGAACGTACTCGGCGCCGATCAGGTCGAACGCGCAGGTCTCGCTTGCGACGCAGTAGCTATCGCTGCCATCTGTGCCCCCTCCAGGCACGCGACCCAGGGCGAGAGGTCGAAAGCCATTCGGATCGCGAACGGCGATGAGCTCCTCATCCGTCAGGATCACGAGAGAGAACGCGCCCTCGAGCTGCGACAGCGCGTCGAGAATCTGATCGATGCGTTTCCGGCGCCTGCTCTGCGCGATCAGGTGCAGGATCAGCTCGCTGTCACTGGTCGACTGAAACAGGGTACCGCGCTCGCTGAATGTTCGGCGAAGTTCGCGGGCGTTCGAGAGATTGCCGTTGTGAGCAAGCGCCAGGTTTCCGTTCCGATAGCTCACCACGAAGGGCTGGATATTGGATCGGTTGCCCGCGGACCCGCTCGTGGAATAACGATTGTGGCCGATTCCTGCTGCTCCCAGCAGTTTCGTATCGAATATGTCGGGATCGTCGAACACGTCCAGCACCAGGCCGAAGTCGCGATGCGTGGGCATCACCTTGCGCTTCTTGTGTTCGTCAAAAGTTGAGGTCACGATTCCGCACGATTCCTGTCCTCTGTGCTGCAGGGCGTGCAGTCCGTAGTAAATCGAGCGTGACGTATCGGACGAGTTGAGAATGCCGAAGACGCCGCAGTATTCCTTGACTTCTGTCATCTGGCCTTGTTTGTGGTTCTTCGTCTTGTTCTCAAATCAGGATAAGCGTCGTCGCCACTAAGATACCAAATAGGTCGGCCGCAAGATCGCGCTTGCTGAAAACACCCGAGCCGCTTCGCCGATCTCTCAACTCCTTGGCGAGCCCTGCCGAGGCCGCGATACCGATTGACAGCGGAAGCGCTTCGTGCTCTGTGAGTCCGGCCTTGTTGACGAAAACATACTGGCTACCGAGCGTGAACAGAAAGCCAAACGTTGCGTGCTGCACCTTGTCGAATCCCAGCCAGGGGTCGTTTGGGCTGCTCAGCAACGCCGTATCGTGTGGCTGTACGAGTGGTGCGGCGTGCAACATCCGCGCTCGTACGTATGATCCGGAATCCGTCGTGAAATTGGAGTGCGGCAATTGTGCGTATCCGGTGCCGCACGTCAAGAGCACGAGCGCGATCAAAACGGCGGGGCCTCTCGACGGACACGTCCTGGTGCTAATCAGATTATTCACCGATTCACCCACCCGATGATGTGACGTCGCGGTCGATCAACACGACATCAGCCGACTTGATTCGCCGATCGTCGACCTCTTTCACCGTGATCTTGAGGCCATGATAGGTGAAGACATCGTTGACGGGCGGTATGGCCCCTGAAAGGTGCAGTATGAGTCCGCCGAGTGTTTCGAAGTCGAACACGTCGGTATCTATCGCCAGTCCGAGAATGTCATTCAGGTCGTCGAGATCCAGGCGGGCATCGCAGCGATATGCGTTCTTCCCGATCTTCTCGTACAGCGCTTCCTCAGCATCGTCGTACTCGTCACGAATGTCTCCCACGATCTCTTCGAGGATGTCCTCAAGCGTCACGAGTCCGGCCGTTCCTCCGTACTCGTCGACTGCAATCGCTACATGTGTCTTCGTCGCTTGAAATTCCTTCAGGAGATCATCAAGCTTCTTTCCCGTGGGGACAAAGATGGCTTTGCGCGCTATGGACTGCCAGTTGACGGCGCGGTTCGGCTCACCGTTGTGGGTCAGATTGGGGAGAAGGTCCTTTGCGTGGATGATGCCGAGTATGTTGTCCAGGTGCTCGACGTAGAGCGGAAGGCGCGAATGGCTACTTGATCGGATGATCTCAAGCGCATCGTCGATTCCGGTGGAGACCTCGATCGCGATAATATCCAGACGGCTCACCATCACTTCTTTGACCGTCGTTTCTCCGAACTCGACGATGGAGTGGATTAGCTCCCGCTCCGCCTCTTCCAGCGTTCCATGGGCTTCACCGATTTCCGCCATCACCTTGACGTCGTCGCCGGAGAGCGGTCGCAGTGGACTAAAGCGACCGTGGAGAGATTTTGTGAGGCCCGAAATTGAGCGTGACAGCGGATGCAGGATCTTGTGGAATGGAAGAAGGACGGTAGACACATGGCGGCTGAAACGAATCGAGTTGCGCCGTGCGAGCAGCTTTGGTGTGATCTCGCTCACGACCAGAATGACGAACGCAAGAACGATGACCTCGAGGATTACGGTGAGGACCGGGTTCCACTGAAACGCAAGAGCAACTTGAGCGGTAGCGACTGCCGCGATCATGGCCGCGGCTACGTTGACGATCGTGTTGAGGATGAGAATCGAAACGAGCAGCTCGCGGGGATGCTCGAGCAGCTTCAGTACCCGCTTGCTGGCCTTGTCGGTCGATTCGGCGAGGAGGTCGCGAGCGCTCCAGTCGAGGGAGAACAGAGCGACCTCGCTACCGGAGAACATGGCAGACGCTCCCAGGAGCAGGCAGAAGATGAGGAATTCCACCGCAAGCGTCATCACGTCCAGGGTAGGGACTGCGGCGGTCTGTAAGAGGAGAACGGCTAGCGTCTCAGACGCAGGGGCGGGGTCCAAGGCAGGCGAGGGTAACGGCCTCGATTAGTTCAACGGCGCAAACAGTGGCGGTCGGTCAAATATAACTCATCCGTGGCTGCCGCACGCACCCTGATTCCAGTGGCGGTCCGCGCGCCTAGAAGTAGTTGCCCGTCACGATGATAAAGATCAGCACAATCGCGACTGCTACCGGGCATACAAAGCGGATCAGGAAGCTCCACAGCCCTGCGGCCGGCAAGGCGAAACCGCCGCCCTCCAGTGACGCGCGCGCAGCAGGCACGCCCCATTTCCAGCCGACGAACACACATATCAGCAGCGCACCGATACTCAGGGAGAAATTTCCCCAGATGATGTTCTGCAGATTCAGGAAGCCGCCACCGGCCATGTTCGTCAAGGTAGCATTCGCGCCCTGCGACAGCGCCGACGGCACAGCCAGCACCATACACGTGCTTCCGAGCACCCATGCGGCTTTGTTGCGCGACCAGCCACGCTCGTCCACGAAATATGAGACGACGACCTCAAGCAAGCTTATTGTTGACGTAAGAGCGGCGATCGTGAGCAGGAAATAAAACGCGATGGCGAAGAAGCCCCCGGCCGGGAGGCTGTCGAATATGGTTGGCAGCACGACAAAGACCAGGCTCGGACCTGCACCCGGCTCAACGCCCACGGCGAAGAGGGCCGGGAAGATGATCAATCCGGCCAATACAGCGATCAGGGTGTCGAAGACGGCCACCGAGACGCCGGCGATAGGCAGGTTCTCCGATTTCGGGAAGTAGGATCCATAGGTGATCATCGCACCCATCCCGAGGCTCAGGCTGAATAGTGCCTGCCCCAGCGCGTTCATGGCCACGCTCGTCGTGATCTCGGAGAAATCAGGCTTGAACAGGTACGACACGCCCTCCATCGCGCCGGGCAACGTCACGGCCCGAATAGCAAGAATGACAAGGAGGATGAAGAGAAGTGGCATCAGGACCTTCGTCGCCCGTTCGATTCCTCCGGAGACGCCGCCACGCACAACGAGGATAGTAAGCAGGAGAAAGGCGACAGTGAGTACGATCGCGAGCAGAGGATCACCGACAATCTCTCCGAATATCGCTTCGCTATCTGCCGCCGTGAGATTCATGCCGAAGCCGCCGACAATCGCCTTGTAGAGATACGCGAGCGTCCACCCTGCGATGACACTGTAAAAGGAAAGGATGCCGAATCCGGTGGCAACGCCGAGTCCGCCTACGACAGGCCACCAGGAGCCCGGAACAAGTGCCTTGAATGCGCCGACGGGATTCCGTTCGGTCTGACGGCCGATCGAAAGCTCCGCGAGGAGGACCGGTATTCCGATCAACGCAACGAACATGAGGTAGATGAGCACGAAGGCTCCGCCACCGTTCTCACCCGCCGTAAACGGGAAACGCCAGATGTTGCCAAGACCGATCGCTGATCCCGCTGCGGCGAGGATGAAGCCGGTCTTCGAGGTCCATAATCCTCGGTCGGAGGGCGCGATCGCCATGAGTTATTCCGGATTTGCTTGGGGTGGCCGTACGTCGAGCGAAGTCGGAAGATAACACAGTCCACAAAAAACGTGACATCACGGAGGCGTCGGGCAGACACGATCGTCCGTGATGGAGAGTTCATTATTCACCGCCGCACGTTGATGTGCCGTCGGGTTGAGCGCTCCGTTCAAGAAAAAAATCCCCTCCGCAGCGAGCGAAGGGGATTCAAATCTGGATTGACGATCGTCGTTAGAACGGCAATTCGTCGTCCGGCTCGAACGTTGCGCTGCTCGAGTCCGAAACCGCTGCCGGCTCCTGCGCTCGCTCTTGATACGATGCGCCGCTGCCGCCCATGCCGTTCTCGGCGCCACGCCCACCAAGCATCATCATCTCACGGGCCTTCACCTCGGTGACGTACTTCGTGTTTCCATCACGATCCTCGTACGAACGCGTTTGCAGGGAGCCTTCGAAGTAGACCTGCGAGCCCTTCTTCAAGTACTCGGCGCAGATCTCCGCTAGACGACTCCATGCCACCACCGTGTGCCATTCCGTTCGATCGACGAGCTGACCGCTGGCATCCTTGTACGACTCATTCGTCGCCAGCCTGATGTTGCAGACGGCCGTCCCCGAGCCCGTATAACGCAACTCCGGGTCCTGGCCGAGATTGCCGATCAGCATAACCTTGTTCAGTCCACGTGCCATTATTACACCTCCTGACTAATTAACTATAACACGAGCCCCTGGCGATTCCTTACGAGTCCACCGGACATTCCGGCTGTTCACTCTTCAGCACGAATCCACCAGGAGATGTAACTTCCCCCCGGCGACTCACCGCGGGGTACAGTTAACTGTTAAGACACATTCCGGTGCCCCGGAATAACCTCGAAACACGCAGCCATTCGTGATCTCTTGCCGCTCTTCACACAAGAAGCGTGTGCGGAATGGCAAATCGGCGGGGAGACACTGAGGCCGGTTGTATTATGAAGCGTCAATCAGTTTCCTGATGTCGAAAATTTACGATTCTCAGTTCGAAGAAGGTAGCGCCGGGATCGACGCCTATGCCGATTTCGTCGCAATTGTTCGACAGCTCCGGCGGGACTGCCCCTGGGACCGCGAGCAGACGCACGATTCCGTCAAACATCTCCTGATCGAAGAGGCCTACGAGACCGTCGAGGCCATCGACGCAGGCGACTGGTCGGAGTTAAAGCGCGAACTTGGCGATCTGCTGCTTCATGTTGTATTTCATAGTGTTATAGCGAATCAGAATGGCTATTTCACGTTGGAAGATGTGATCCAGACGGAGACGGAAAAACTTGTCCGAAGGCACCCGCATGTGTTTGGCGATGTGGATGTGGAAAACGTGGGCGAGGTCCTCGCCAACTGGGAGGAGATCAAGCTGAGCGAAGGTGAGCGGAAGTCTGTAATCGGAGGCATTCCGGCCCAGCTTCCGGCGCTTCTGCGTGCCCACCGCATGCAGGAGAAGGCGGCCGGCGTAGGGTTTGACTTTCCTACACCTGCCGATGCGTGGGACAAGGTGCGCGAGGAGCTGGAAGAGTTCGAGCGACTGGATCGGACCGGGTCCGCCGACGCCGAGCGTGACAGGGAGTTCGGCGATCTGTTGTTCTCTCTCGTCAACTATGCCCGCCTCACTGGCTTGAACGCGGAGAACGCCCTCCGCCACACAATCGGGAAGTTCGCGGATCGGTTTCAGTACATCGAGTCGGAACTTGATGCACGCGGCAGTTCGGTCGTCGACGCCGGCCTGGAGGAGATGGATGCCCTCTGGGACGAGGCCAAGCGAGCAGAAGACTGAATCACACTCACGCCGGTCCCTCGAAGTGTCGGTCGTCAACTAATCTGGAAGCCGTCTATGGTAACCGTCCTTGACTCGATAGCCACGGGGCATCCGCCGTACGGTCGGCCGCAGTCTGAGGCGGCAGAGTTCATCAGCAGGATCACGTCCCTGCCAGATCGCATCCGCAGTCGCGTACCGGAGCTGTACCAGAAGTCAGCAATCGAATACAGATACTCATGCATTCCGGATTATCTGCACGACGATCCTGCCCGATTCGAGTTCTACCCGCCCAACTGGGATCTCAAGCCCGCGCCGACGACCGAACAACGCAATACCATGTACCGCCAGGCGGTCCTTCCGATGGCGGAGCAGGTCGCCCGGGATGCGATCCACGCCGCCGGACTCACGGCCGATGAAATCACGCACGTGGTTGCCGTCAGTTGCACGGGCTTCTTTGCGCCGGGACTGGATATCATGTTGGTCAAGAAGCTCGGACTTCCCGCGTCGACGCGGCGCGCACTTATCGGCTTCATGGGATGCTATGCCGCGTTCAATGGTCTGCGGGTAGCCGACGGTTTCTGCAAGTCGCATCCGGGTGCCCGCGTTCTGCTTGTGTGCGCGGAGCTGTGCACGCTGCACTTCCAGGTAACGGACTCGATGGAGGACGCGGTGATCAACTCGCTGTTCTCGGACGGCGCGGCTGCCGCCGTGCTGTCGTCATGTGAGGAGAGCGATGCGGCGGGCAAACTCGTCTATACCGACAACGCCTCGCTCATCGACGACGACTCGGAGGATTACATGACGTGGGACATCGGAAATACCGGGTTCAGCATGGGTCTTTCGCCGCGGGTGCCGGCTGTGATTGCATCACACGTGGGACCATTCCTCGACGGGATGTTGAGTCGCAGCGATCTCTCCAGGGAGGATGTTGATTTCTGGGGAATTCATCCGGGCGGCAGGGCTATCGTCGAACGGGCGCAGCAGGCGCTGGAACTGAGCGACGACCAGGTGGCGGATAGCCTGGACGTACTCCGAATGAACGGCAACATGAGCTCGCCGACGATCCTGTTCGTGTTGGACCGGTTACTTCGGAGGAGGGCAGAGGCGGTTTCGGGGCATGGCCCGAAGACCGCCGTCGCGATGGCATTCGGACCCGGGTTGACGCTCGAGGGGTGTTTGCTGCGGGAAGCATAGCGGGTTCTTGTGCGGCCTGGCGCCAAGCGGTTGCACGGGACGTCCGGTCCGGCGGCTGGCCTCGAGCATGAACGATCTTCGCGAAGAAGAACCGCAACCGGTTGTCGTCGCTTTCAGGTTGATTGGCGGCTACGCGTCGGTATCCACCGACCACTCGTCCACAACTCCTACGATCACGACGTTGGTCGGGACGTCGTCTTCGCCGACCAACTGCCTCACGGCTGCTCCTTCACGTACCACAAGCACGTAGTCGCCCTCACCCGCATTGTAACGAGGGTCGAGCGCAAGCATGTCCTCGTCGCCCTCGCACTCGCCATCGAGATCGACGGGGTGCACGATCAGAAGCTTTGAGGTCTCAAAGACCTCGGGCTTGCGCGTAGCAACGACAGTGCCCGTGACTTTGCAGATGAACATGCGAACTAACGGATAAGGCGATTCAACTCTTCGACGCGTCGCACGATGGATTCCCGATTCATGTTGCGGTATTTCTCCGGCAGCAGAGCGCGGCTTGTGCATTCCAACACGGCCGAAAGCGTCTGCAACTCGACTTCCAACGGATACGTTGGCGGAATGAAATCCTCGACGGTCTCCTTCAGGATCTGGCCGGTCACCGTGCCCTTCGGCGCCGCCCGAAACTTCGCGCGCGTCATTAGCGCCTCCATGTCTGCTCCGCTCAGAGTGACCTCGCCGTTCAGCAACGAATCCGCAACCTCCTCCATCGGTAGCGAGACATTTGTTCGCTTCATCATGACGGTCAGCAGCTCTTCGCGCTCCTCGCGCGACGACGGGTAAAACAACGCGATGTGTTCCTCGGCGCGGCCCTGCCGCTTGAGGTCGATCGGCATGAGATCAGGCCGGGCCGTCACGAGGAAGAAAATGATATTGCCCCGGTGTTTCGTATCGCTCATAAACGAAGCGATCTGCCCGAACACACGTTTCGACACGCCGGAGTCACCCTGAACGTCGCGCTGACCGAGTTGCGCATCCGCCTCGTCAATCATGACGGCGACCGGCGTCATCGCCTCAAGCAGGTGAAGAATCTTTTCCAGATTGCCCTCCGTGACGCCCTGCCATTGCGAGCGGAAGTTCTTCAATTTCACCATCGGGATGCCTATCTCACCCGCGAAGCACGTGATAGTGAAGGTCTTGCCGGTGCCGACCGGTCCGCTCACGAGATAGCCCATCGGCATGACGTCGCGACGCCCCTCCTTCAGTGCTGAAGCCGCCTGACGCAGATGCTTGATCGCATGCTCGTGACCCGCTACCATCTCGAGCGTGAAGTCGGTCTCGATAAATTCAAGCAGTCCGTACGCCTCCGCCTCGATGAACGCTTTCTTGAGTTCTGAGAGCGTGTCGTACGTGAGCTCTGTCCGATTCTCAAGAACGTCCGCGAGTATCGTTCGGAGCTGGACGTGGTTCAGCCCGGCCGTGTTCTGCGCCAGGGCCTCCACCGTGACCTCGGACCGATCCTGCCAGATCTTCTCCTTATCCGCGAGATAAGAGCGCACGTACTTGAGACGTTCGCTCTCATTCGGCATGACGATCTGAATCTCCGCCGTGTACGGGCTCTGAACGAGCTGCTGATTCAGGTCGCGGAGGTTCTCGGTTACGAGACATACCGTGAAGTCACTTCGGAGAAACGTGGGATCGTGCGACCACTTCTGTAGAAAGACGAGAGCATTCCGGTCTTCCGAAGAATACATCGACGCCTCGGCCATGGGCACGATGGTCTCGGCATAGTCGATCACGCACGCGACGCGTTTGCCGTCGGCCAGGCGCAGTCGGAAATAATTCTCCAGGACGGACAGCACGCGCACCGGATCTTTCGGCAGTTTCTTGGCGAAGTCGGTGCCGAAAATGGTGTCATATCCCGACAGCGCGCGATTGAAGTCTGCCTGCGAGGCCTTGTCGGCAAAGTGGATACCGGAGGAGCGGTCGAAGAAGATGACGTAGTCGCGTGCGGCGAACAGATCGTTCATCAGGAATCGTCGCAACGGCTCGTAGATGGTCTTGCCATCTTTGTCCTCCGTCGGCACGAGATCACGAACGTTGCCGTACAGGATGAACTGCGTGAACGTCTTCGTGAAGTACTTGCGCGCAAATTCTTTCGCCCACTCGGGATAGTGGGCGGTATAGCGGTCGAGCAGGTCCTCGTCGATGATCGCGACCCCGTCCGGGTCGGGCGTCTTGATGTCTTGTTCCGCCTTCGTGATCTCCGTCATTTCTGTCTTCTTCTCTTTGTGATATCCGATAAATATACGCCGGTGAAATGCCGGCGAGCGAACTGCCTGTTGCGGTCTTCGGTCGCCCGTTGTGGTACGCTCCGACGTCGAGAAAGGGTTCGAGCGGATGAATGTCTGATCAGATGCTTCAGGGCGCGAGGTCGGCGTTGTAGCTGAGAATGAACGTCATGAAACCGGACGCTTCCGTCATGTCCTTTGCCACGAAGCGAATGGTGTGTGAGTCCACGCGATCCACATTCGGCAGATAGCCAAGCAGTTCAACAGGCCGATAGTTCTTCATGCTTACCTCGAGTTCGACGGGGCCTTTCAATTGGTACGGCCGGAAGTCATCGATGCGCCTGACTGCCGCTGTTACCCCGTCACGAATGACGTGGTTGGCCGCGACCGGGGTCATCGTCTCGGCCGAGTGGAAGCCGAGGGCTCGCTTGACGATCGCACCCTCCACGTCGCCCACGATCTGTCGGGTCTCCTCGATTATGGCGTCGTCACCGGAGACCATGATGACTGGAACGCCGAAGTGTCCGGCGATGGCTGCGTTGAACGCCGCCTCGGAAACGGGCACGCCGTTCAGTTTGACTGCCGTCAGACGGGCGCTGGACATGGTGTGCGCGCGCACGCCCTCTGTATTGGTCGTACTCGTATGATAGCCGATGTAGATAACGCCGTCGAACGACGCGTCGATTCCAGCCATCATGCCCAGCGGCCGCGGCCACGATCGAATCACTCTGACGTTCTCGGGCAGTTGATCGATGAGGAGGTTCTGTCCGTTGCCGTGGGAGTCGCTCACTAGGATTTCGGTTGCGCCCGCCGCGAAAGCCGCCTCGATGGCCGCGTTGACTTCATCGGTCATGAACTGCCGAAAGCGCTGATACTCGAAGCCTGAGGGACCGAGTTGTTCGCCCGTCACGGCTCCTGCCACACCCTCCATATCTGCCGAGATGTAGATCTTGAGGCCGTCCTGAGCGGAGGCACCAGGGACGGAAGCAGCCACAGCGAGAGCAACAGCGAGAAACACGAAGGATGATCGTTTCATGATGCCTGTTTCGGATCGAGGAAGTGTTGGATGGAGAGAGTTTCGTTCGAGCGGATCGACAAGTCAACCTCAGTGCCCGGTGCGTTCGTTTGAGCCGACACGTGTTGATGAACGAAGCTGGCGATTTCAAGAAAAAAAGGCGCCCGCAGTTCAACCGCGAGCGCCTTGAATTTCTGTCCGCTGCCGTCGTCAGGCAATCGTCACCTCGTCGTTGAGGTATACATCCTGGATGGCGTTCAGGATGCCAACTCCGTCCTTCATCGGACGCTGGAACGCTTTGCGGCCGGAGATGAGTCCCATGCCACCGGCACGCTTGTTGATCACGGCGGTCTGGACGGCCTGCTGGAGGTCGTTCGATCCCGATGCGCCGCCGGAGTTGATGAGTCCGACGCGGCCCATGTAGCCGTTCGCAACCTGATATCGGGTGAGGTCAATCGGGTGATCCGTACTGAGCTCCGTGTAGATGCGCTCGTCCAGCTTGCCGTAGCTCGAGTCTCCCGTGTTCAACGCCTTGTAGCCGCCCGTCTGCGTCGGCTGCTTCTGTTTTACGATGTCGGCCTCGATGGTGGCGCCGAGATGATCCGCCTGGCCTGTAAGGTCGGCGCTTCCTTCGTGGTTCACACCGTTCACCTTGAAGCCACTGTTTCTCATATAGCACCAGAGGATGGTCGCCATCCCGAGGTCGTGCGCATACGAGAAGGCTTCTGAGACATCCTGAAGCTGGCGGCCTGATTCCTCCGATCCGAAGTAGATCGTGGCACCTACTGCGACACATCCCATGTCATACGCATCATCGATGCTGGCAAACATGATCTGGTCGTACGTGTTGGGGTACGTCAGCAGTTCATTGTGATTGATCTTGAGCACAAACGGAATCTTGTGGGCGTATTTGCGGGCCACAATACCCAGCACGCCGAACGTCGAAGCCACTGCGTTGCAGCCGCCTTCGATGGCGAGCTTGACAATGTTTTCCGGATCAAAATAGATCGGGTTCTTGGCAAAGGAGGCTCCTGCCGAGTGCTCGATGCCCTGGTCCACGGGAAGAATCGACACGTAGCCGGTGTTCGCCAGGCGACCATGGCCGAGAAGGTCCTGGATCGACCGAAGTACTCGTGGAGAGCGGTCCGATGCGGCGAAGACACGGTCGACAAAGTCTGGTCCCGGGAGGATCAGGTCTTCCTTTGAGATGGTCTTGCACTGGTGGTCCAGCAGGTAGCCGGCCTTCTCTCCAAGTATGTCGGCCAATGCGGAGGTTGTCACTTCTGCCATGGTAATCCTCGGCGGTATCGATCTGGTTTATGCTTCAATTTCGGACATTTGCGACGTCGATTGCGCAAGATTTCAAGGTACGAATGCATGTTGCGGACGACAACGCACAGAACAGCCGCAGGTCGGGATCCACGCGTGATTCACGCACTTGGCGTCACGTGCCGGTCGAAAATCGGGGCTCAGGTCGTTTCAACCCGAAATCCGAATCTCAGGCGGTATACTCCCGGGCGCATCAAGGTATGCGGGCAGGTCTTTAGCAATGAGGGGCGCCATCAAGAGGCCCTTCGAACCGAGGCCGGTGAACGTCCAGACTCGATCGTGACCCGGCACGGGACCAAGAATCGGAAGGCGATGTCCTGCAACCGATACCCGGAGTCCGGCATGATGGCCGATAACGTCTGCGTTCGCAATCGACGGAAGCATTTCGGCGGCCCGCGCGATGAGTTCGTGGCCGACCTCGGGATCAGGCGCTTGATCCGTGAAATCGTGCTCGAAGCTGCTGCCGATCGTCACACGAAAGTCGTCGACGACCGCGTAGCCGGCCCCGGCAATATGCGGAAGATGAACGAGCGGCCGTCGCGGTCGCACGTCGGCGGTTTGCCCCTTCACGGCGTGCAGGCCGAGGGATTCGAGGCACGGGAACGACCGGAAGCCGGCTCCGCACGCGAGCAGAAGCGTCGTACATCGCACGCTATCGTGGGGTGAATCCCGAAACTCAACGACCACTCCATCGGACGATTCTATGAAGCCGCTCACCGTGGCGCCCAGCCGGATGGATACGCCCTGCTGGCGAAGACGTGTGTGGGCGCCCTCGATGAAGGCCGAGATTCCGACCGCGCCGCCGGACGCAACCATAAGGCAGCCGTGAGGACTGCGTACTTCCGGATATTGCTCGTGCGCTTCTGGCGGAGTCAGCCAGCGGCACTCGGAGTGCGATGCCGCCGTCGCCTTGAAGTGCGCCGCCTGCTCGAGGTCCCGGGCTGGTCGCAGCACGCCATTCGCCCGGAACAGGTGGGCCGAATTCGTCATTTGCAGCGTAGCTTTGAGTGCATCAAGGGCTTCTCTGTGGCGCCACGCCGGCCGCGCCTTGCGGGCCATGAACGGATTGACCAGTCCGGCCGCCGCCGCTGTCGCACCGCCGGGCGGGTTTCCGGAATCAACCAGTAGAATCCTTTCCCGGTTTGCAAGGTGTAACGCGGAGCACGTGCCGGCAAGGCCCGCTCCGGCAATGACTATGTCGTAGTCCTTCGGCACAATGCGAAAACCATATCTAACAGTCTGCTGTGAGGACGTCTGTTGACCAACGGAACCCCTTCTGATCCGATCGTCATTGTCGGAGGTGGAATAATTGGACTTTCAATCGGGTGGCTGCTCGCAGACGCCGGTCGAAAGGTAACAATTCTCGAACGCGACCGGGCGGGACGTGCCGCTTCGTGGCAGGCTGCCGGTATGCTTGCAGCCAGCGCCGAGATCGGGTTTGAAGAACTCGAAGTCTACAAACTCAGTAGGGAAAGCATGCTGCGCTGGCCTGCGTTTGCAGACCGACTTTCGTCCGCCTCAGGGCGCGATCTTGACTTCCGGTCCGAAGAGACACTGATCGTCGCCGATGACCCCGACAGCGCCGAGGCCCTCAAGCGGGTGTACGATTTTCAGATGCAGCATGGACTCGACATGAGGTGGCTGACCAGGCCGGAAGCACTGGAGATCGAGCCGTTTCTGGGGCCCCGTATTACCGCTGCAGTTGTTTCCCCGCACGACCATCAGGTAGACAATCGTGCGGTGGTAGAGGCGCTTGTTGACGTATTCAGGAAGGCAGGAGGCGAGTTGAAGGAGCACTGCGAAGTCGCGGAGATCCACGCCGGAGCGCCTGCAAAAGTCCTGACGTCAGAGGGCGACACTATAGAGGCAGGCTGCGTGATTCTTGCGGCCGGCGCATGGTCCCGGCAAATCGGCGGAATACCGTCGGAGCTTCGCCCGAAGGTTCGTCCGGTCAAGGGACAGATGGCCGAGCTGCGAGTGATCCCTCCGTTCAACCTGACGCACGTCATCCGCGGGCCCCATGCCTACCTCGCTCCGAAGTCGGACGGCCGATTGCTCGTCGGGGCGACGAGTGAGGAAATGGGGTTCGACACGGATGTCACAGCCGGTGGCATTTATCAAATTCTTGAGGGCGCCTGGGAGACGGTACCGGGCATTTACGATCTGCCGCTTGTGGATGTGTGGGCCGGACTGCGACCCGCGAGCCAGGACCACCGGCCGCTGCTGGGAGAGGCCGGTGAAGGCATCATCTATGCGACGGGCCACTACCGTCACGGCATCATGCTGGCGCCGATCACGTCGGAGGAAATCGCCCGCCTCGTCCTCACGGGAGAGCACGGCCCGTGGATCGCGCCTTTCGCACCGTCGAATGCCGTCTCAACGCACTGAATCAAGCCAGATGAACCAGAACAGCACGTACACCGTCACCGTCAACGGTGACGCCATTCAGGTGAAGGACGGAGCCCTGTTGACGGATGTAGTCCGCGCGGTCGGGCTGAATCCCGATGCTGTGCGCGGTGTTGCGGTTGCTATGAACGACGAGGTGGTTCGTCGTGAAGCCTGGACCGACACACGTGTTGCCGCCGGCGATCGAATTGAGATCGTAACGGCCCAACAGGGGGGCTAGGCTATCGCGGGACGGGGGTCATGCCGGCCTGCTTCCAAGGAGGTCGAGGGTCATCCGCACAACGATTTGTGCCCCTCGCCACGGTCCCTCATTCTCAAATGCAAATAATTGCAGCCCAACGCTCTGCGGGAATTCAGCCTAGCGTCTTGCCTGCGTGAGGCAGCGACGCTGTGGGTCGTGGCAGGACCGGGTATCGCAGATCCTGCGGGTCTCAGGTCTCGAGGATGCAGTTGACCGACCCGAACGGGGTCGGCTCATGGCCGTCCGCATCGTCTTCGTCGACCCAGCGGCCATCGTCTGCGAAGTACCGGAAGCCGAGGCGCTGGCCCGCATCGAGCTTGACCGACGTGCTGTAGGTGCCGTTGTTGCGCTTGCCGAACTTATTCGCCGACGCGTCCCAGCCGTTGAAATCGCCCACTACGGAGATCTTTCCGTACGGGTGATCGCCTGGCAGAACGAACGTCACCTTGATCTTTTTCGACTTCTTGATGGGTTGCTTCTTAATCATGGCCACAGGTAGGTAGAGATCGATGGCCGAAAGATCGGCAACACGGCGGCGCATCTTCAAGATGCTTCTGTGGATTATCGCGGTATTGAGTGCCGCTGTGCTTCATTCGAACCGTGCGCCAGCATCCATTTTTCACGATGATCCAGTATCATTTTGGGGTGGCGCAGGTATCATGTGAATGCGTCAGTCTCCTTGCTTCCGCGAGGCGCCCTGGCTTGCTCCGTCGAAATCAAAACAACACGAATGATGGACGATAATGTGACAGCCACCGTCGGTGCGGGCGACGTGCTTCAGATGGGGTCGCTTGAGTTAGCGTCGAGGCTCTTCCTGGGCAGCAGCGGCTATCCGAATCCCGGCACGATGCTGGAAGCGCTGGACGCCTCCGGCACGGAATTGGTGACCGTCGCGATCCGTCGAGTAAATCTCAAGGACCAGTCCGAGGGAGGGTTCATGGACTTGCTCTCGAGCCGCGAATTTGCGCTTCTTCCAAACACCGCGGGCTGCTACACGTCGACGGAGGCCGTACTCGTTGCCCAGCTTGCCAGAGAGGCCCTGGAGACGGACCTGATCAAGCTTGAAGTGATTGGCGATGACGAGACGCTGATGCCCGACGTTGAACAGCTGTTGCGTGCCGCGAAGACGTTGATTGATGACGGCTTCACTGTGTTTGCATACTGCAACGACGATCCGATTTCGTGCCGTAAGCTGGCGGATATGGGCTGTGCCGCGGTAATGCCGCTCGCTTCACCTATCGGAAGCGGCATGGGACTCGTCAACCCGTACAACCTGCAACTTGTTCGGGAGCTTATCCCCGATACGCCGCTCGTTGTAGATGCAGGCATCGGTACGGCGAGCGATGCGGCCCGCGCGATGGAGCTGGGCTATGATGGCGTCCTGCTCAACTCAGCCGTGTCGCGGGCGAAGCACCCGGTCGAAATGGCGGTCGCCATGAAGAAGGCTGTGGAGGCTGGCCGGACGGCGTATCGCGCCGGTCGGATTCCGCGTCGATTCTACGCACAGGCGTCTTCTGCCATGGAGGGGAGGGTCGGACGGTGACGCTGGTCCGGCGCCGCAGAACACGGTTGCCACAAACTTCCTGACGACTTCGCCATCCTTCCTCAGACCAGCTCGCGTACCGGCAGGTGCGACAACTTGACTTCGGAGAGGTCGGTCCTCGTACTGGCCCTCTCGATCTCGATCCCAACAACATCACCGGAGTCACTGACGTCCAGGACGATGTCGGGTGCTACTTCGCGGGCATCGGTCCCTGGCTCATCTCTGAGGGAGATGTACAACGTGTCTGTATCCGAGTAGTATTCGAATTTCATGGTCTGCGTGGTTTGAAACCTCGATCTGGAAACGCGTTGTGATATAGTCTCCCTGTCCGCCAGGGTGACCACGCGCAAATAGCGTTCAAGTTCTGCGCCGAATATCCAGTGCCGGATTCGTCCGTCTGGCTGTGTCTGTATGAACGATGGACTCGTAACGGCCTCGAGGCACCATTCGGGTCGGATGTACGGGCGCCTCCGGAGTACACAGTTTCGGAAATAAGATGTTGTCTTCATGCGAACCCCCGCGTGCCACTAATGACTGGACACATCTACGAGGGTCTACGTACCTTCCGTCGTTATCGAGAGCCGCCGTTCACGTCATATGTCAGCCGTCGTGACTGCATGCGGAAACGTTGCGATCCGATACGTCGTAGGTTGATCCGAGCCACGACTTCCCGACAACGTTCAACTTTTCCTGCCCCGCCGCGATGCTCCTTCACGTTGAAGTCCCTGAACTGAAGATCAAGATCTGGACGCCCGAGGCCCTGAAAGACCTGCCGCGGATGGTACTGATTGCTGATCGCTTCAGTGTTCGAGATGTGGCGTACAACGCCGTTCGAGCGGTGCAGGCGGGAGTCAAGTGGGTGCATCTGCGCGATCACACGATCTCAAAGAAGGAGTTCTGGGAGATAGGTCGTGTCGTGGTGGGTCGGCTTCGCCGCGCCGACGAGGACGTTCTGATCTCTATCAATCTCCATGCAGACTTTGCCGCGGAGTGGTACTGTGGCGTGCACGTCGGTGCACATGGACCGGCTGTCTCGGAGGTCAAGGGAATGGACGGGATCAACGGGCCTGTGGGTTACTCGGCACACAGTCTGGACGTAGCCCGGGCCGCGTTTGACGCGGGAGCGGACTACGTCTTCTACAGTCCGATCTTTCCGACGAACTCAAAGCCGGACCACCCGGGTGAGGGAGTCGACGCCTTGCGCGATGTGTGCACGGCGCTTGCTCCGAGACGAGTCTATGCGCTCGGAGGTCTTCGGCCCGAGCGGGTGAAACGATGCATTCAGGCCGGTGCGTCAGGTATCGCAACTGCGTCGACGATCGCCAATGCCGACGATCCCAAGGCAGCAGCACACGCTTTCCTAACCGAACTGAAAGAGGTCTGACATGCTACTTCGGCGTGAATCGGATATCAGAGTAGCACTATCGATCGCGGGCAGCGACTCGGGTGGGGGAGCGGGAATCCAGGCTGACATAAAGGCGATTCAGGCGAACGGCGTGTATGCGGCAACAGTGATCACGGCGGTCACGGCGCAAAACACGCAGGCCGTGACGATGGCGAAGGAGCTTTCGCTGAAGATGATTCGAGCTCAGTTTGAGGCGGTCGTGAGTGACATACCGATCTCGGCCGTGAAGACGGGTATGCTGTCCTCTTCACCGGTCATCGAGACGGTGGCCAGCCTGCTCGCAAAGCACGCCGCCGACATTCCGATTGTGGTCGACCCGGTGATGATTTCGAAGAGTGGCTTTTCACTGCTGGCAGACGACGCAATCGATGTGTTGAAGACGCAGCTTCTTCCGTTGGCCACCGTGCTGACGCCTAATGTGCACGAGGCCTCTCGCCTGTCGGGCCTTGAGATTCGGGATGTGGAAAGTGCGCGAGAAGCGGCCCGCGCCATTTACGCCATGGGTCCCGGGGCAGTGCTCGTGAAAGGCGGTCATCTTGAAGGCGTGGCAGATGCCATCGACTTTCTTTTTGACGGGGACTCTATGCATGCATTCTCCGTGCCGAGGGTCGATACGGTTCACACTCACGGTACCGGGTGCACCTTTGCTTCTACGATCGCTGCGAATCTCGCGAAAGGCTACAGCCTCGTCAAGTCGGTAGAACGGACCAAACGCTACGTTACTGCGGCGATACAGCACGGGCTGCCGATCGGGTCCGGACACGGGCCCACGAATCATTTCTATTACTTGCGCTCGTACGGTCGCTTTCCGATCGAAGACGTGTAGCAAGAGTACTTGCCGCTGTCGAGATCAGCTGCCGAGAGTACGAATTGCTGCGTCGACGTCTTCCGGCTTCACGTACAGGAGGTAGCCGTAGCTGCCACTTCCGTCGGCGACGCCTGAAGATGCGTAAACATTCACGCCGATGCCGTGCAACTTGCGATGGATGTTTGCGAGCGCTCCCAGTTCGTCATCACCCTGGACGAGGATGGCGGGGTGGGGTCCGTCGAGTGACAGATTGGCTTTTTGAGCCTCGGCAGCGAGCTTCCCGGCATCCTCCGGGAAAATCGTGAACTGCGTGCGCGTCGGGCCGAATGGCACGGCGGTGAAGGCAAGAAGGTTAACTCCGAGTTCCGACAGCAGTGAGAGTAACCGGTAACCCTCACCGGGCTCGTCGTTCACCGTCGTATAGTAATACTGAACGCTTCGAATGTTGTGTGCCATGGCCGCCTCGCATCGGTTCTTTCCAGGACAGGTATCGTACGACGCAGTTCGGACGGAGGCAATCCGGTGAACGAGCGGGCGTCGGCCGGGCTTCTACCTACAGCGCTGCGGCGATGGTGTCCGCGGATACGCGAGAACGGGTCCTACTGCCCGTACACGAATCGCCGCCAGGTACCAACCAGCGTCTCCTCGCGTCCGCCGCAGTTGTCATCAACAATAGTGGCGATCAGGTCGAGCTCTTCGATTTCGATTCGATAGAATCCTCGATCCACGCATCGCGCGTCAAAGAGCTCAAGAGTATCCCCCTTGAGCGACCACCTACCAACAACCGGGAAGAATGGACGCGCCTCACCCGCCTGATAACCGCCGCCCTCCTTGAACAACCAGCCTATCGTCGTGCTACCGAAGTCCCTCTCCCAGAGTCCGATAACCTGCTCTTCCAGCGGGATCTCTTCCATCGCCGCAACGATAGGGGCCTCGTCGATCTCCGCATTCGTCGAATCACACGCCGACAGCGCTGTGCCTGCCGCCACGACCAGTAATCCGAATTTGAACAGGGATGCAGGCATCGTCACCGTTGTCTCTCAAGTGAATACCGGGAGGTAACGAAAAAGCGCGACTAAAGAAAGGCCAGGTGCCCCACCTGTCTCCAGAGCGTCGCGAATGGCCGCTCCGGCCTCTGTTTCTCGCCAAAAAACCTGGTCCATCATCCAATCGAAATGCTCACTGGTTCGCGACCAGCTGTTCCAGTTGCCCATATATCTGCTGAGGACATCGCGAATCTAACGTTCCGGCATTGCGCCGGTCACTGCCTACACGTGCGGCCTTTGGGCGAAAACAGCATGTGAGTTGCAATGAGCCTACGGTACTGATCTTCAGCCGCCACAACCAGGTTTGGATCGAGCGACCTCCGGTCACATTAGTGACCTGGCTCCTGAGGCATACGCCGAACCTGGTTCGAGTCTTCTCTATGAGGAGCTTGTCAATCTCTAGCGCGTCACGCCGGACTGGTGCCTGTCTTACATCTCTGGAACGGGCAGCGGAGTGTCCGAATTGAAGATGTCGACGATCATCAGCCAGGATCCATCAGCCTGCTTTCGCCGAATCTCGATGTACTTGCCGAGGTCTGTCGCGGTGACGTCACCCATGGGGATCGTCAGTGCGGATGTGCCTCGGACGTACGCCAGGTCACCAACGCCCTGAATATCCACCACCTTCAGTTCAACCACGGTCCCGGGCGGGAAACTTGAAAACAGCGCCTTGATCCCCTGTCGGCCTGTGACTGTAGCGCTGTTTGGCGGCAGCACGACCGCATCTTCCGTGTACTGAGCAGCCAGAGCATCCCAGTCCCGTTCGTTGAAAGCCGCCTGAAAGGTTTCTTCCGCAGCGGTTATCGCCGATTTTTCAGCTTCTGTCAGTTCCGCAGGCGGAGGAGGCGCGCACGCTGAGACGAGGAACACAAGGGCAGCCAACGTCGGCAGTCCGGTCACTCGAATTGATTGGATAGCATTCATACTAGCTCGGGTGATGTGAGGTTAAGAATCACAAATTGGTGAAGCGTCTCTTCAATTCCAACGGTAACCCGATATTGCAGCTTCACGGGATCCCGACGAGATCCGGTTGACCTCATATTCGATTGACGGCATCCGACGCTATGGCGGACGCACACGCACATTCGAGCATCTGGAAAGATCTACGCGATTCGATTCGCGGAGTGGAGTTCGACTACACGAAAGGCCGGCTCGGGCGAGCGATCCTGCTGCTGTCGGTCCCGATGATGCTCGAGATGTCGATGGAGTCGGTGTTTGCCGTCGTCGACGTCTTCTTCGTGTTGCGACTCGGTCCAGCGGCTGCCGCGACAGTCGGTCTGACCGAGGCGTTGCTGACGCTGCTGTATGCTCTGGCGATCGGGCTCAGCATGGGAACGACGGCGATGGTCGCTCGACGGATCGGGGAGGGAGATCTGCCGGCCGCCTCGGTCGCGGCCGTTCAGGCCATCGCACTCGGTATCGGAATTGCGGCCGTAGTAGGTGTCCTCGGGGGTGTCTTCGCGGGGGACCTCCTTGATGTGATGGGCGCGACTGAGGAGATCAGGACCGTCGGTACCGGATACACACGTGTCCTATTCATAGGCAACGTGGTCATCTTCCTCCTGTTTCTGATTAATGCGGTGTTTCGAGGCGCAGGTGATGCATCGATGGCCATGCGGTCACTATGGCTCGCAAATCTCATCAATATCATCCTTGACCCGTGTCTGATCTTCGGACTCGGCCCGTTTCCGGAGATGGGGCTTACGGGCGCAGCTGTCGCAACCACAATCGGTAGAGGCACCGCTGTGCTCTACCAGTTCCATGTGCTTGCCCGGAGGAGGTCGCGCGTCAAGATCCTGCCCGAGCAGATGCGGCTTGTATTTCCGGTCATGCGGCGGCTGTTCCGGGTCTCGGCATTCGGAATTTTTCAGTTCCTCGTCTCGACGGCAAGCTGGGTCGTCCTCATTCGACTAGTCTCGAGCTTTGGCGAGGCCGCCATTGCGGGCTACACGTTAGCGATCCGCATACTGATCTTCTTCTTTATGCCGGCGTGGGGAATGTCGAATGCAGCGGCAACGCTGGTGGGTCAGAATCTGGGTGCGGGAAATCCGGCCCGCGCGGAGAAGGCGGTGTGGATGACGGCGTGGTACAACATGGCGTTCCTCGGGACGGTCGGGCTGACGTTTGTTTTCCAGGCACCGTTTTTCATCGGTTTGTTTACGAATGATGCAGAGGTCGCGGCGTATGGGATCGACTGTCTTCGAATCGTCTCCTACGGCTACGTGATCTATGCGCTGGGGATGGTGATGGTGCAGGCGTTCAACGGGGCGGGCGACACCGTTACGCCGACGATCATTAACATCGTTGCGTTCTGGATGGTGGAGATCCCGCTGGCGTACGTACTGGCGAAGTCGCTCGGGTTCGGTCCGCAGGGGGTGTACTATGCGATACTGACTGCCGAAACCTTGATGGCCGTTATTGCAAGTATCGCTTTCCGACGAGGGAAGTGGAAGACGAGCACAATCTAGGACTCCGCCGCAGCCGTCCGCCCGCGACGATTACTAGGACGCCCGGGCGACTCTCTCGGCCTGGCTCCACACGCGCAACAGGTTGGTCCCCAGTATCTTCTCAATATCCTGATTCGAGTACCCGCGCTCCAGCAGCACGGCTACCAGGTTCGGGTAGGTGGATACATCTTCCAACCCGACAGGTAGCCACGAGACGCCGTCGTAGTCCGACCCCAGTCCCACGTGGTCGATTCCGACGAGTGCGACCACATGATCGATGTGGTCGGCCACGTCCCATATGTCCGATAGCACGGCGTTCTCTGCCATGTACGCGACCATCTCTTCGTCATCGAAACTGAGATCGTGCTCACTCGCGTACGCCCAGATCTTGTCGCTGGCCTTCTGGCTATCTTCGCTGATGAACATCGATCCAAAGTTGATCATGATGACGCCGCCGTTGTCACCCAGTGCACGGATCATGTCGTCACTCATATTGCGCTCCCACCCGGGCGTGAAGTGGCGAGCGGATGAATGAGAGGCGATGACCGGCGCTGTCGTGACGGCCAGCACATCGTAGAACGCGCTGTCTGTCACATGCGATATGTCGACCATGATTCCGAGCTGGTTCATCTCTCGGACCACATCGATACCGAAGTCACTGAGCCCGTTCCAGGTTCGAACGGAATCGTACGACGAGTCGCTGATCAGGTTGACCTTCGAATGCGCGAGGGTTACGTATCGGATTCCGCGCTCGTGGAAGTGCTTCACGTTCGCCAGATCGTCTTCGAACCCGGCTCCGTTCTCCATACCCATGGGAAGCGAAACGAGACCTTTTGTGTGATTCTCACGAACGTCGGCAACAGAGTATGCCAGGGCGAACTTGTCCGGGGCTGATGCCACAAAGCCCTCGACCATGTCGATCAATGAATCCGCCAGTGCCTTCGACGCGCCGGGTTGTTGTTGGCGCTCCGCAGGGACATAGATCGACATGAACGGTGCGTCGAGGCCGCCTGCCTTTGCCCGGGGATGGTCGAAGTGACCTTCGGTCGTCTGGCTGATGTCCTCGCGGGTTCTCCAGTTTCGGTAGGGAACGTCGATGTGTCCGTCAGCAATGATCACGTCCTGCGTCAGCAGGGTAGCGCGTTGTAGCAGTTCCGGGTCGATTGCCCGCTCCGCAGGAGGCTGCGTGCAGGCGATCGCGCCTGCGAGGAGGATGAGCAGGCAGGCGGACGTTCGCATCGAAAGAATCATGGCGGTCTTCAACAGGGTTATGTGACTGAGATGAACTTCAAGATAGTCAAAACCGGTTCGAGGCCATTGGCGTCCATTGATGGTGGATGCTACCAATCGGCTGCTTCAGCCTGCGAGCCGATCAGTCCGTCTGGTAGATCACAGGGTTCAGCGGTGAATCGATGATCCTTCCGACCTCGGCGCCCGGGCACCAGACGTCGCGGTCCAGGACCTGGTGCTCGTGCTCGGGCTCCTTCAACCGCATGTCCCTGTCCATGTAGATCACGGTCATCGCTTTTCTCGGGACACCCGTTGTGTTGGGGCCTGCTCTATGGTACAACCATCCCGCGTGGAAGCTGATTTCGCCTGCGTCGAACGGCTCCACGACATGGTCGAACGACTCATCAGATAGCAGTTTCTGTAACGTCGATTCACTTTCGTCGCTGATCTTCAGCTCTCGGCCGGCCGCCAACTGATGACTGCCTACGCTGAATTCAAGCGGTCCCATCTCCAGCGGCGTCGCCTGAAGAGGAATCCACGCGGTGGTGCAGTGGTTCGTCGCCAGGGGCCAGTAGTACTGGTCGGCATGCCACGGCGTAATCCCTCCGCCGGGCTCTTTGTAAAGTGCTTGATCGTGATAGAGCCGTACGCCGTCTACGCCCATCAACTCGGCGGCGATGCGACCAAGTCGTCGGCTGAAGACAAGCTGCCTCACGACATCACTCTTCGTCCACAGGTTGGCGACCTGGATGAACGCGCGACCGTATGTGTCTCGCGTTTCCAGCGGCCCCTTGTCTTTCTTCAGTTCCATCACGGTGCTCGTGATGGCGTCACCGAAGTAGTCGAGCACTTCCGGCGAAAACACATCCTTGAGCTTGATGAAGGCGTGCTTACGATAGAATGCTACCTGATCGGGCGCAATGGAATAGGGGCTATCCAGCGCCGAGAGATCGATCCCGGTGTCGAAGGGATTCGTGCGCATGTGATGTGCCTGGTTGGAATCTGATACAAGTCACAAGTCAAACGTCGTCGATGACGATGTCTACACCTGCCGCTACCGCTACATTCTCGTAGCGACGATCGTCCGCCGGAACGATCGTGCCCCGAGATACACGAGCCCTCCACCCACGGCCCAGAATGCGAGGCCGAGCAGAAAAACGACCCATACCTGGAAGAATAGAAGACCCTTCGCCTGGCCTACGATCAGAAACACAATCGGAAGCACGACGAGTGAGCCGAGCTGGTATGCCGCCTGAAACGTTCCTGCCCTGGCGGATACGAGCACGGTTGTGCCGAGTGCAAGCATTGCTACGGCGGGTGCGAGCCAGAAGACCAGTACGAGCCACATGGTCGTCGGAAAGAACAGGCGCTGCATGATCGGCCACGCCGCAGCGTTCGCAACAACGCAGTAGATGAGGAACGACCCCACCCCGAGGACGATAGCCGGTACGCACGCGGACAGCACCTTCGCCAGGAACAGGTGAAGATCGGTCAGCGGCGTATAGAGCAACGCTTCGAGTGTCCGCCGCTCTTTCTCACCGGCAAAACTGTCGGCCGCCACGACGACCGCAACGACACACGGAATCAGCAGGAACAGCGGCGCCATGATGTAGACCAGCGACACGTAGACGAACTGCTGCTCCACGGTGAGACCGGCGAGAGCGGACCGCGCCGGGGCGGGCAGATTTTCAAGCAGCATTCTGATGTCCACATCCGCCCGCAGGGCCGGATCCGATGCATATTGTGCAAGGATCGCCAACAGGATCGGCAGCACGATCAGCACCATGAGCGGGACAAGGAGCATGGGCAGCGCCACAGATTTTGTGCGCAGCACGACCATGAGGTCCTTCCTGATTATGGCTCGCGTGGCGCGGCTATTCATGAACATCATCCAGATACATGGACAGATAAACGTCGCGCAGGGTTCGTTGGTGCGGAACGATGCCGTAGATTCGCAGACCCAGTTCGCGTGTCAGATTCACGAGCTCGGGGATCGCCTCGCGGCTCTCGACCTTCACCGTGAGCCGGTCGGCTTCCGTTGTCTCGAGGAGCTCTGCTTTTCCATGAAGCAGTCGACGCGCTTCACCTGTGTCGAGGGGGTCGAGCAGGATGTCGACCGGCACGGAGCCGTTGTGCTGATTGGTGAGTTCCTCCGGCGTGCCGATGAGTCGAAGTCGGCCTCCCTCAAGCACACCTACGCGGTCGCACAGTTCCTGTGCCTCGACGAGGTTGTGAGTGCAAAGAAACACGGTCCGGTCCGGCGCATCGCCCCAGAGTTGGATCATCTCGCGAACCTCATAAGCAGCCACGGGGTCCAGCCCGGATGTCGGCTCGTCGAGGTACAAGAGCAGCGGGTCGTTCAGGATGGTCCGGGCGAGGGCCAGCCGTTGTTTCATGCCCTTGCTGTAGCCGTGAACCCGGTCCGCGGCCCGGTCTGCGAGCCCGAACGCCTCGAGCAACTGGTCGATTCGTTCGGGCGCCGTCCCTTTCGGCACGTCATAGAGTTCGGCGAAGATTTCCAGGTTCTCCCGACCCGTCAGGCGCTCGTCGAGCGCATGCGTTTCGGTAAGGACGCCGGTTCGCCGCCGTAACTCGGAGCCATCCGCAAGTGGATCCAGCCCCATCACGCTTACATGACCCTCCGTCGGAGCCAGAATGCCATTCAGGATTCTGATGGTGGTGGTTTTGCCCGCGCCATTGTGACCGAGCAGCCCGAAGACTTCACCCTGCTCGATGTTCAGCGTCAGGTCGTCTACGGCCTTGACATGGCCAAATCGACGACTGAGGTTTCGTATTTGTACGACAGAAGACATACTTGCTGTTTACAATTCAGCAGGGACACGAATAGCGACGTTAGCGAATCGGACTCCGCGTTCGGGCGGCTGCAATCAACGGGCGGTGGGTGACAAGGTCAAGGAGTCGGCAACCTCACCGGGGCACTCTCGTAACAGATTCCTCAAGCATCCCACTTCTTGAAGCGATCGCATGACCAGCCATTCCGACGACGAAAGGCTCTACTCTGAAGAAGAGATCGCGTCCATTCTGCGTCGAAGCGCGAAACTTCAGACGGAGACCGACACATCCGGGACGACAGGTCTTACGCTTCGCGAGCTCAAGCACATAGCCAGCGAAGTAGGCATTGATCCGGCTCATGTCGACAAAGCCTCGTTCGATCTTGAGCACGGTGTTGCGGAACGGGACGACTCGGTGGCGTCCTTATTGTTGCCTCTCACGTCCGACGAAACGCATCTTGTGCGAGGTGAGATCGACCCGGATCGGTGGGAGGACGTTGTGGGTGAGATCCGGTCGCTGTTCGGTCAATTCGGCACCGTCGGACAGGTTGGAAACCAACTGAGCTGGGGCCACACGGGGTTTCCGGATCCCGAGAAACAGGTGACGGTTACGTCCAGAAAAGGCCGTACGAAAGTCAGCGCGCGCTCGGATTACTCAAATTGGCTCGCTTTTTTCTTTCCAAGCATTGCCGCGTCCACAGCAATTGTTGCGGCCCTGATGATCGAGGCGGTGGCGGCGAGTGGTGGTGTTGTGTCGCTCGCGATTGGCCTGTGGCTGATCCTGTACTACCTCGTAATGCGAGGAATACTGGCAAACGTCAACCGCAAAGAGATTCGCCGTGCGGCAAAACTCACTGAAAGTATTGAGCAATTCGTTCTGGATCCTGAGCGCGAACCTCCGGTGGAGGAGGGTCGGGGTCGTATGAACGAGGCACTGCTCGACGCTGAGAAGGACGTGTCGATCTCGACACGACCCGTTCGCGGGCGGACTCGGACTTAGGTCGTGCCCATCGTTCTTGGTGTAGCGAAAAATGGCGGCGACGTCGCGTTCTGAGGACCTCGGGATTACCGCAGCTGCTTCGCGCTCAAGCGCACACACAGCTTGTCATCATGTGGTGTCAGGCGGCCGGCCGGGCGGGCCAGCAACCATCACGGACGTCTCGAAACTGGGCGCTGCTTTGCATTCAGGCGGAGACACTACAACTCGTCGTCACGA
Organism: Rhodothermales bacterium; assembly: GCA_013002345.1. Taxonomy (NCBI): domain Bacteria; kingdom Pseudomonadati; phylum Rhodothermota; class Rhodothermia; order Rhodothermales; species Rhodothermales bacterium. Next base: position 17,809 of record JABDKH010000096.1, on the reverse strand, counting down.
GGAGGCCATCGGCCGACGTTGTGATCCGGAACGCAAAGGAACGCCGGATGGTGTGGAATTCCCGCGGATTGCTCGCGGACCTGCAATCGGAACCGCGGCCACAATGCCCTTGGCCGCCCGATGGTCCGACGTTATCCATGGGCCGTATGAGTGCTCGCATGTTCCTCGGACTTGTTATCATTACCAAGGTGTGGGCGTCCTATTGAGTTGCCGACTGCCGGGCCGAAATTGCAGCCTGGCATCGACGAGATGCAAAGCAGGTCGAACCTGCTGCTGGATTCGCATGCTAACGAGCCCGTCGCTTCCTATCGCACGATGATTCTACATTTCAGGTAGATCGATGTCAGGCCGAATTCGAAGACGCTTTCGCTTCTTCCTGGAGCACTGGATCCAGCGGGGCGCACTTCACCAGTTGCTTCTGATGATGACGCTGGTGGTACTCGTGGCCCTTCTGGGCGGGCTTCTGGCGTTCATTGCTACAAACGTCTTCGGCGGCTTTGGCGAAGCAGCCTGGTGGGCCTTTCTCCGCCTCACGGATCCCGGGTATCTGGGGGACGATGAAGGCACGGTACTCAGGTCGATTTCGACGGCCGTCACGGTCGCCGGCTACGTGCTTTTCATGGGGTCCCTGATCGCGATCATGACGGCGTGGCTGAACAAGGAGATACGAAATCTGGAGAGCGGGCTCACACCGATCTCGATTCAGGATCATTTCCTCATCCTGGGTTGGACGAATCGCACGCCGTCCATCCTGCGCGAACTGGTATTATCGGAAGGCAGGGTTCGTCGATATCTTCGACGGCGAGGCGTGCGCCGACTGAAGATCGTGATTCTCGCGGACGAAGTCGGCAGTGGTCTACGTCAGGAGATTCTGAACGTGCTTGGTGGACGCGTCGGGAGGGTATCTCTCGTCCTGCGATCCGGTTCGTCGATGCGGATCGAGCATCTTCAACGAGTCGACTTCGCCCGTGCGAGTGCCATCATCATTCCCGGAGCTGACTTCGAGCTTGGTGGTCCGGAAGCCACCGACACGCGCGTTGTCAAGACGCTGATGTCGATATCACGACACGGGGTCGACGAGATACCGGGTGAAACGTTGCCCGCCGTGGTCGCCGAGATCTTCGACGCACAGAAGGTGCCGATTGCAATGCAGGTGTACGACGGCCCGATCAATATCATCGCGGGTGATGCATTCATCAGCAGGCTCATAGCGCAGACTGTTCGCCACCGCGGCCTCTCACACGTCTATGGCGAACTACTGTCGCATGAACACGGAAACGAGGTGTATGTCCGCTACGTCGAGGAGTTTGATGGTCTGTGCTTTGCAGATGTCATAGAGTGCTTTTCCGAAGCCGTGGTGCTGGGGGTGGTTCGACCCGAAGGACGAGGCTTCGAGCCGATTCTCAATCCTCCGGCAAACTTCGCAATCGAGAAGGATGACAGCATCGTACTCATTGCGGACTCGTACGAGCGAACGCTGCCCGATTCGATCTCGAGATCATCACCGATGTCGGCCGAACATGCGAGTCGTACGCCGGCATCGATTGAACTTCAGCCACTACGGCGACTGCTCGTACTTGGCTGGAGTCACAAGGTCAGTGCTCTGCTGCACGAGCTCGTCGGTTATCCAAACGAGCGGTTTGCACTGGAGATCTTTTCGCTCGTTGATATCGCACGGCGCGAGCAGGAGTTGAATCATCTGGACATACCTCCGGACCGCGTACTGGTCACGCACACCTTAGGCGACTACACGCGTCCGTCTGATCTACAGCGCATTGACTGGGACTCGTATGACAACGTCGTATTCCTGGGCAGTGACTGGCTGGATTCGTCGGTCGAGACGGATGCGCGTACGATCCTCGGGTATTCGGCGGTTCGTGCGACGCTCGGCAAAGACGATGGCCGAACCGACATCCTTGTCGAACTCATCGATTCCGAAAACGCGCATCTTTTTGCTCGACGCCCGGGTGAGGTCATCATCAGTCCTGTGATCCTCAGCCATATGCTGGCTCACGCAGCACTCCGTCGCGAACTGACCTCGGTTTTCAATGAGCTGTTCGGGCCAGGAGGAGCGGAGATCTTCTTCCGACCTGCCGCCGATTTCGGGCTTGACGGACGCACGATCTCCTTCCGCGAGATTCGTAAGTCGGCGTTTGAGCACGGCGAGATCGCGTTGGGTGTAAGAATCGACATAGAAGAAGAGGGTGTCGGAGCGGGGGTTTTATTGAACCCGGCACCTGGTGAAACCTGGACGCTCAGGAAGCAGGACGAGATCCTCGTACTCACCCACTATTAACCCGGGTCGTGTAGGCCCGTGAATTCGCACAGCTCACGTCCTCCAAGCGGAACATCGTCTAGGATGCAGACTTCGATGCGCCGTTCGGGGAAGCGGTCATCTTGAGTGAATGAGGTCAATATGAGACTATTCATCTGGTGCGGGAATCGATGCACAATAGCAGCGGTAGTTGCTGCTGCGTTAGTGGTCTTCGGGACGTTGTCGGTTCGAGCACAGACACCGACTCCTGAGAGTGCAGCGCCGAGTCTGCCGCTGCAGGTACCGGATGACGAATGGCAGCCGCTTCGCGAAGGTCTGGATGCTCAGCTACAGTCGGCGCTGGAGGCAAGATTACAGGGCGCAAGGGGTGCGTGAAAAACTCCTTCCGGCAATCGGCGAACGCTAGTCGAAATGCACATTCGCAACCGGAAGCCACCTGAGGCCGCGCCGATTGTTTCCGGCGAAGTTGAGCAGGCCGATCTGTACGCCGTGAAGGGAACGCGCATAGTTGAGGATCCCGATCGTAAGGCCGTGAACATCGCCGCGCATGTGATTGAACGCGCTGATTGAAAAGCCTCGCATCACCCCGTCCGGTTCGAGGCGGGCGTACCCGGGAGCGAGCAGAATTCCCGTCACGAACTGACCTCCGACGGCCGGGGCGATAAGCACTCCCCGCACGGTCGGCGCTCCCGCTCCCACGCCGGAAATTGCCAACCCCGCCAGGGTACTTCCTGCACCCGCACCGATTCCACCGACGAACAATCCCGTGGCATCGCGGCCCGCGCCGACGCCAAGACCTCCAATCGCTACCCCCTTGAAGTCCTGCCCCGCGCCGGCTCCGAGACCGGCAAATACGATGCCCACAAGATCGCGGCCTGCTCCGGCGCCGAGTCCGGCGAACACCACGCCGACAAGGTCACGCCCTGCTCCGGCCCCGAGTCCGCCGACAACGAGCCCTTCGAGATCTTCTCCGGCACCTGCTCCCAGACCGCCGAACATCAGCCCACGAGCGTTCCGGCCGGCACCGGCGCCAAGCCCTCCGAACACGATCCCGGCAAGATCCTCACCGGCACCTGCTCCGAGGCCACCAAAGAACACACCCGTCATCTTGCGACCGGCGCCCACTCCAAGTCCCCCGATGCCAATCCCGGTGATTGACTCTTCCGCCTCGATGCCGAGAGTCCCAAATGAGAGTCCCTGGATTCTATTCGCGCCCGACATCAGGATGCCCACCGAGGCTCCCGATACGGTTCCGCTCACGGGTTTGTGGGGCTTCCAGATGGTCACGTTGACGCCATTGACAAACTCGAGTCCGCGATCACGGAAATTGATGCGCACGCCGTTCGTACGCGGCGTATTGCCAATGCTCAACCCACTCTCACGCGTGCCCAGTGTGTAACCCTGAGCAAGTACAGGCGAACCCATGGTGGCGAACAGGATCCCGGCGATCAGCAACGACAGTGGCGTGGACTTCGTCATGATATGCTTCCTCCTCACTGGTACTCAGAGCCTAGACGTTGGTACGGCTGACAGGTTACATGAAGAGTGGCTGCAGATGGCCAGAACACGAATACGTCGTGCAGAGTGTCTATCACGGCGGGATAGTCTCTACCGTCGTACAGTCCGCGGCAGGAGAGCCGTCGACACATCGGTCTTTGGATTCAGAAAGAAATCTGGCTCAGTCGCGACTTCCTCGGGTCACTCGTTTTTGGCGGCGCCCATCGCTTAGCCCGGTCGCACAAACAAAGCCCGAGCGTCCTCGGCCTTTGCGCGGCAGTAACACACGTCTTGATGGTCGTTGACGAGGCCCATCGCCTGCATGAATGCGTAGGCCGTCGTCGGCCCAAAGAACTTCCAGCCATGCTTCTTCAGGTCTTTCGACAAGGCAGTCGAAGCACGTGTCTTCGAAAGCCTGGAGAGCTCCTCCCATGTCATTCTCAGAGGTCGTTCTGACGGGTCAGGCTCGAACTTCCACACGTACGCCGCTAGGGATCCGTATCGCGCCACAATCTCTTGAGTGACGCGGGCGTTGTTGATGGTCGCCTCGATCTTGCCCCCGTGGCGAACGATACCCGCATTGCCGAGAAGGCGTTCGACATCCTTCGATCCGAACTCGGCGACCCGGTGAAAATCGAATCCCATGAATGCGTCTCGAAACGACTCGCGTTTATTCAGAATGGTTCGCCAGCTCAGCCCCGACTGGAACGACTCTAGCGACATCTTCTCGAACAGGCGAATATCATCGGCGACGGGGTAGCCCCACTCATTGTCGTGGTAGGGAAGGAACTCCGGTGCGGACTGGCTCCACCAGCATCGAGAAACGCCGTCGGGGCCTTTGAGTATCCGCGCGTTATTGTCAGCTGCCACCGTGTTGGTCTCCGAACCATCGTAACAGGAAGCGAGGCCCTGGCGCCAGCGACACGCTGGCGGTGGTCTCGACCGCGATGCTCTCTATCGGCAATATCCGAAACTTCTCCGCCTGGTCGCAAGGTGAACATCACTCCGGGGAATGGTGATATCGGACTTGCCCCGCCGCGAGATTGCGCTGCCCAGGCGTCAATCGGCACGAATTCACACATCTGCCTTCCACAGACTTGACGATCCATGCGGTATCCATTGTCCTGAGACCTCCCTTCGAAAAGACACCGGGGAAGTCGAAGATTCCGGTAACAGCGTCGGGCTTTCGGACACTCGTTCGTATCCTCGTAGCCGTTGCGAGGCGCTGTCTCGCAAGTGTGTTGCGCACGGAATAGTCGAGTCAGAGACCACGACGAAGCTCGTGATCCAGTAACCAAGTAATCCTTGCAAGATCGACAGCGAACGAATGAAACAGTCGCCTCCTGAGAATCGAGCCCACGACTCGTCCGACGTGCCCTACCTGAATCCAGAGCTGTCAGTCGCCGCGCGTGTCAAGGATCTCCTCTCGCGAATGACGCTCGAGGAGAAGGCCGCACAGATGATGGGTATCTGGAATGAGAAGGCGGACATGCTTGTCGATACTGACGGACACTTCGATCGGAAGAAAGCTGAGGAGGCCTTTCGATCTGGCTACGGTCTTGGTCAAGTGGGTCGCCCGAGCGATGCCGGTGGCGGCCTCAGTGCGCGCGAAACGGCCGAACTCACCAACGCGATCCAGAAGTTCTTCGTGGAGAACAGTCGACTTGGCATCCCGGTGATCTTTCACGAAGAATGCCTGCACGGCCAGGCGGCGGTCGACGGCACGAGCTTTCCTCAGCCCATCGCTCTCGGGGCGACGTTCAATCCGGAGCTCGTAGAGTCGCTGTACACGATGACGGCCGAGGAGTCGGCCGCACGTGGAGCGCATCAGGCGTTGACACCGGTGGTCGATGTTGCTCGCGACCCACGGTGGGGCAGGGTAGAGGAGACCTTCGGCGAAGATCCCTACCTCATTTCGCGCATGGGTATCGCTGCTGTGCGCGGCTTTCAGGGCGATGCGACATTCAAAGACAAGAAGCGGGTCATCGCAACTCTCAAGCACTTCGCGGCACATGGTCAACCTGAATCGGGCATGAACTGTGCACCGGTCAATGTTTCGGAGCGCGAGCTTCGCGAGACCTTTCTGTTTCCGTTTCGGGCCGCCATCGATGAGGGTGGAGCGATCAGCCTGATGGCGTCCTACAACGAGATTGACGGTGTCCCGTCGCACGCCAACCGCTGGCTCCTGCGAGATGTCCTGCGAAAGGAGTGGGGTTTCGACGGTTTCATCGTATCCGACTACTACGCCCTGTGGGAGCTGCACGATCGGCCCGACACGCACGGACACTTTGTGGCCGGCGACAAAAAAGAGGCATGCAAACTTGGCGTCAGAGCCGGTGTGAACATCGAGTTGCCCGAACCCGACTGCTATCTTCATCTCGCTGAACTCGTTCATGAGAGCTCGATCGATGAATCCGAACTGGATGAACTCGTTGCTCCGATGCTCCAGTGGAAATTCAGGATGGGTCTGTTCGACGACCCATATGTGGATGTCGACGTCGCCGAGCGCATCGTCGGTTCGGATGCCCATCGAAAGCTCGCTCTGCAGGGAGCCCGGGAGTCAGTTACACTGCTGAAGAACGACGGTAACGTGCTCCCGTTCGAACTCGGCAGCATCCAGTCGATCGCGGTAATCGGGCCCAATGCAAACCGGAGTCTGCTTGGCGGCTACAGCGGGGTTCCGAAGCACGACGTAACCGTACTGGACGGAATCAAAGCGAAAGTCGGTGACGGAATCGACGTGTTGCACAGCGAGGGCTGCAAGATCACCGTCGGTGGGACGTGGAATGAAGATGACGTCGTTCGCAGCAGTCTCGAAGAAGACCGCCGCTTGATCGCGGAGGCCGTCGCCGTTGCTCGGAAGGCAGACGCCATTGTGCTTGCCCTCGGGGGCAACGAGCAGACGTCGCGCGAAGCGTGGTCGCGCAGCCACATGGGGGACAGGACGAATCTGAATCTGATCGGCCTGCAGGACGAACTAGCCGATGCGATGCTCGAAACAGGGAAACCGGTCGTGGTGCTCCTGTTCAACGGCCGGCCCCTCTCGATTACGGAGCTGAGCCAGAAGGCCCCCGCCATCATCGAATGCTGGTATCTGGGACAGGAAACCGGGCATGCGGTTGCGGATGTTCTGTTCGGAGACCACAACCCGGGAGGCAAATTGCCCATTTCGTTCCCTCGATCCGTCGGGCACCTGCCCGTGTTCTATAATCACAAGCCGTCGGCACGACGCGGTTATCTGTTCGATGACGTGTCGCCGTTGTATGCGTTCGGCTACGGATTGAGCTATACCACGTTCACGATCTCGGACGTCAGACTCAAGGATGGCACGATACCACGCGACGGCTCAACGCAGGTGTACGCCGATGTGACGAACACGGGCGATCGCGAAGGCAGCGAAGTCGTGCAGATGTATGTGCGGGATCTGGTGAGCTCGGTGACGCGGCCCATCAAGGAATTGAAGGGATTCAAGCGGGTGTTGGTGAAGCCGCGTCAAACCGTCACCGTCGCACTCGACATCACGCCGGATCGGCTCGCGTTCCACAACATCGACATGAAATACGTCGTGGAGCCCGGGGATTTCGAAATCATGGTCGGTAGCTCGTCTCGGAACGAAGACCTCACGAAGGTGACCCTGAAAGTCGTCTAGTCGCTCTCGCACAACCAACAGCACATGAGTCACTTTCATCAGAAGCTTTCGATCAGGGAGAAGGTCGGCTATGGCCTGGGCGATACCGCGGCCAACTTCATCTTCCAGACGATCCTTGTATTCCAGCTTGCCTTCTACACCGATACGTTCGGCATCAGTGCAGCCGCTGCCGGAACCCTCTTTCTGATCGTACGCATTTCGGACGCCTTCACGGACCCGTTGATGGGCATCATTGCGGACCGCACGAAGACGAAGTGGGGCAGATTCCGGCCGTGGATTCTCTGGAGTGCCGTGCCGTTCGGCGTTCTCGCCTTTCTCACGTTCTCGACTCCCGATTTCGGTCCGACAGGCAAGCTCATCTATGCGTACATCACATACACGCTGTTGATGGCCGTATACACCGTCAACAATCTGCCGTACTCCGCGCTCAGCGGCGTGATGACGGGAGACATGGGTGAACGCACAAGCCTGTCGTCCTACCGGTTCGTTTTTGCGATGCTGGCGGCGTTCGCCATCCAGGGTCTCGCGCTGCCGATGGTTAACTACTTCGGTCAGGGAAACGACGCGCAGGGCTACAAGATCACGATGGGAATCTTCGCATTCCTTGCGGTCATCTTCTTCATCATCACGTTCTTCTCAACGAAGGAGCGCATCCTTCCTGATCCCGCACAGAAGACCTCGATCAAACAGGATCTGCTGGACCTGACAAAGAACGGGCCCTGGATCGCGATCTTCTTCCTGACCCTGTTCACTTTCATCACGTTGGCGCTGCGAGGCGGCGTGATGCTGTATTACTTCCGATACTATCTGGATCTGGGTCAAGGATTGGATCTCAGCATATTCGGAATGGTCCGGCAGCTTAACGTCGACGAGGTGTTCAGTCTGTTCAACGTATGCGGGCTGACGGCTACGGTGATCGGCATCGTGTTTTCAAAGGCGTTCGCCGTACGCTTCGGCAAGCGGAACGTGTTCATCGCCGGCCTGGCCGGGACCATCGTACTCACGGCGGTTTTGATCTTCTTTCCGGCCGATGCCATCATGGGCATATTCACCCTCGAGTTCATCCGACAACTTGCGTATGGCGTTACCGTCCCGCTGTTGTGGGCGATGATGGCCGATGTTGCCGACTACTCGGAGTGGAAAAACCACAGACGCGCGACCGGAATCGTCTTTTCGGCCGTTGTGTTCGGTCTCAAGGCCGGGCTAGGCTTTGGTGGTGCGATCGGCGGTTGGCTGCTGGCTCTGTACGGCTACGTGCCCAACGCAGCTCAGACAGCCGAATCGCTCTGGGGAATCCGGATGACAGCCAGCGTCTACCCTGCCATCACGTTTCTCATCGGAATCATTTGCCTGTTTTTCTATAAGATCGATCTTCCATTTGAGTTGAAGATTGCGGACGAGTTGGCGGAACGCAGGCACGAGTTCAACAATCCTCAAGAAGCGACATCATGAAACGTCAGCCATGTCATCGAGATCAACTGTTGTCCGTTCTGCTTCTGATTGGGCTGACCCTCTCGGCGTGCACGGCTCCGGAGTCTCCGGAAGCCACGCTGAAGTCGGCCTTTGCAGAGAGTTTTATGGTCGGGGCGGCTCTGAACGAGGCGCAGTTCTCTGGACAGGCCGTCGACGAAGCCGCGATCGTCATGAAGCACTTCAACACGATCACGCCCGAGAACACCCTGAAGTGGGAGTCGGTACATCCGGAGCCCGATTCGTTCAACTTCGGTCCGGCAGACGCGTACGTCTCGTTCGGTGAGGAGAACGGGATGTTCATCGTCGGGCATGCGCTCGTGTGGCACCACCAGACTCCGCAGTGGGTCTTTCAGGACGAGAACGGTGAAGACGTCGATCGTGAGACGCTCTTGAACACCATGCAAAATCACATCCTGACGGTCGTGGGACGTTACAAAGGGCGGATCGACGGTTGGGACGTGGTCAACGAGGCGCTCAACGACGACGGCACGCTAAGAGAGACGGCCTGGCTGCGTATCATCGGTGACGACTATATCGCGAAGGCGTTCGAGTATGCCCGCGAAGCAGATCCCGACGTTCAACTCTACTACAACGACTACTCGTTGCCGGATCGTCCAAAGCGCGACGGCACAGTCGCCTTGATCACGAATCTGCAGGAGAGGGGAATTGACGTGGCCGGTGTCGGATTGCAGGGACACTACAAGCTTACGTCGCCCGGTGTTGCGCAGCTCGATTCGTCGATCGCAGCTTTTGCCGCGATGGGCGTGGATGTGATGATCACGGAGCTGGACATCGACGTGCTACCGGCGGCATGGGAGCATCGAGGAGCCGATCTGTCGCTTGACGTAGAGCTTCACGATGCGTTGAATCCGTACACCGAGGCACTTCCGGACTCCATGCAGCACGTACTTGCAACACGTTATGCCGAGTTGTTTGGTGTCTTCCAGAAGAATGCGGACGTGGTGACGCGTGTAACGTTCTGGGGAGTTACCGATCAAGCCTCCTGGCTGAACAGCTGGCCTGTCGAGGGTCGCACCAGTTACCCGCTGCTGTTCGACCGCAGCAACAATCCGAAGCACGCGTATGATATGGTGATAGCGGTGGCGGGCTGACAATCACGACCGTCGCGACGGTGGGGGTTTGGCCGTCCCAAGTCTACGGATCTGGGATACGGTAGGTGCCCGGAAGGTCAGGGTCATTCACTGCGATTCATCTACCATCAATGCTTGATCGCGAGGGCAGTCAGATTGTGACTACGGTATTATCTGCAGCCGCACTGCGGGCACCAGCGCGTTGGAGACGGCCGGGTTCGTGCCCGGATTGATGACGTGTTGCAGATCGGCCTGGACAGAAAGCCATGACGTAACACTCGCCAGGTAGGTGGCCTCGATCACCGTTTCGGTTCGATCGAGCTCTCCGAATACTACCTGAGACTCGAGATACGGATCGCCATTCCTTGCACTCGCCACCGCCAATCCTGCCTGGTCGTGATCGCGCCCCGGCAACAGACCTGTGTAGACCAGGCCCAGTCCCGCGTAAGACGCAAAACGATTGATCCGGTCGTTCGCGATTCCGTATCGGCCGAAAGCCGACAGACCCTGCGCCGCATCACCGGGCTCACGCAGTACGTTCCATTCGGCCAGCGCATACACTCCGCGATTATCCGTGGATGGAGCCGTAAGGGCGAGGATGCGAGGATCGCGCAGCTCGACAAATTTGCCCGTGTATTTCCAGGCCCCAATCGCAAAACGGGCATCGAAGAACTCAACGTCGGTCCGGCTCACTAGCCGAAACCTCGATGGTTCCGTCTTCCATTCGTCGTCGCCACCCAGCAGCAGGACCACCTCACCCGCCATCAGTATTCCGTCATCATCACCGAACTTGATGTGAGTGCCGGTTGGCTTCTCCGGATCTCCCGGAACGCCATCCAGAATCGCGGCCTTGAAAATCAGCCGGTTGCTGATAGAGCCTCTGGCCCGAATCGCCAGCGACGTGACAGGGAAGATGGACGGGCCATTCATTCCGCTCTGACTGAAGTCGGGCCCGATGCCGTGCGAACTGTTCATGAACAGGGAGCCGGTCCATATGACGTCGAATTCGGTATTCACGTCGTAAAGTCCGGCCAGAATCGACACACGATCTCCCGGCAGCACCTGCTCGATCCATGCCTCGTACAGCCGCCAGCTCGTCGGAGCTTCGATGTTACTGACGCCCTGTGCGTCACCCGCAATCTCGGAGATGCTTCCTCCCTGGTTTCCAAGACCATACAGGAAGATGGTCGCCCCCGGCCACCCGACTAGAGGGTCCGTCTCAAGCGTAAGCGCCAGGTCGATGTTGTCGAGGTATCGAACGCCCTGGTCCACTCCGCCCGCCACATTGGCCGCCAGGTCAGCCGTATAGACGACCTCCAGTCCTACGCCGTCGTCCAGGCTCTGGGCACTCGCAGTACGAGCGCAGCCGGCCAGTACGAAGAGCACGAGAGCGAGTCGACTCGATTTCGTGAGGGTTCTGGTCATGCCTAGAAGGCGACCTGGAAGTTCAGCAGGATCTGCTGGTCGCCGACCTGGGAGCCGTCGTGCACCGGGATTAGATAATTGACCTGAAACTCGAAAGCCTGCGACGGCCAGAAGTTGTAGCCGAGGACGATGAAGTCCGAGCTGCCGCCGATCGTATCGAGATCGAATGAGTCAAAGCGACCCAGGATCTGATGACGATCCGGATCGAGCATGTAACCCACGGTGGCCTGATAGCCGAACGGTTGCCGGCTAATGCCTGCCACCGGATCGAGATCGGCATAGATGGCCTCGGCGCTGACGAGCAGGCGCTCCATTGTCCAGCGGAAGTCGCCGCCGAAAAGCAGCCGATCTCCACTGAAGCCTCCGCTGTTGTCCTCGCTGAAGGCGAGGTTCGCACCGATCTCGAGCGATCCGTTGGAGACGTTGGGCCGGGTTGTCACGCGGGCCGTGTACATCAGACGATTATTGTCGTTGCCGGAGAGAGTTCGGCCGTTCCCGTTGAAGACGCCGACATTGTATCCGAACATGCCGTCCGATGTGCCGCCCCTGAGCCCGACACCCACCTGACGGCCGGGCGCAAGCGTGCTGACGGTCTGGGATCGGTTGACAAAATCGATGGACGGGGCGCCGATCAAGAACTCCGCACTGAACGGAGCCTTGAAAAGGCCGGCGTCGACTGAAAGATGCTCGGCGATCTTGTATGAAAGGCGAGCGTCCAGCAGGGCGGGGCTTCGGGCGAAGTCCGTCTGCACAAAATATCCCAGACCGAAATCGAGGTCACCGCTGACCTTCAGACGGGAAGTCGCGATGCTGAAGCCGTTGTTGCCGGGAAGTCCGTTACGATCCCACACGAGATCGCCGACGGTCTGTACGACGACGCCGATGTTGAAGTAGTCGCTCTTCACCGCCTGGCGCAGTCGATCGAAGGCCGGTTCGTCGCCTTCCGAAGTCTGTGCGAGGGCGGAGTACGACATTGAGTCGATGACGAGGCACAACAACCCGGCAAGGCGGGCTAGGGGAGCAAATCGCTTCATATTGAAAATCGCGGATGCGGCGTGAGTGTCAGTGTTGAAACCGCGCGTCTTAAGTCCTTCGTGAGCCGATGTTTCGCTCGATTGAGGAAATCACACGCAATTGGGTAGGGCGAGCGTTTGGCCACGTCCACATAGCCGTTGAGTGCATGTTTGCTCTGACAACTCCACTTCCGCCACCTCACCACGACTCTTGACCGGAACGTGAGTCTTCGCAGGAGTGCCAGCCTCGCGCAAGGGCTACACGTATTCGTCAGCGACTAAACAGCGCTGGAGGCGGAGTTCATTTGCGGTGTCCCACGAAACCGGGGAAGAACGGTCTGCAAGGCGCGACCACTTTGATATGGCCGCAGGTCCCGAAATGCGATGGGATTTGACGTCAGGCTGGTGCGCGGTCTCCGGTGGCGAACACTCCAGAACACCGCGCACCCAGGTCGGCAACTTCTCAACTACTGCTCGTGAGCTCCCATGTCGTACGATCCGCCTTGCGGCCGTGACGTTCCGTCGAAATCGATCACCGGCACGCCCGGATATATGTTTGATCCGGCACCTGCGTTGATAGCCGGACTTCCGGCCTCGAGCTCAAGCAGATTGTTCACGAACAGCGGCGGCGGATTCTCCGGATCCGACGGTTCGAACAAGTCGTTGGTACCGGTCGACGTTAGTCCGCCCTCGTATTCGGTGTCGTATCCGAAGAAGAGGTTGTAGTCACTATCCACGGTCGTTCCTGCCGGAAGTGACATCGCCGTGCCACCGACTCCCTGCAAGATGTTGTTCACGAATGTGACCGGTAGCGGTCCCGTGAATCCGGTGTTTCTGAGAGTAAACCGAAGCGCCGGTTTTCCCGCCGTCGTGAGAGCACTCGTTCTAACGGAGTTATTGTAGAACTCCACCGACTCAAACAGATCCGCATTCTGCACATCGATGATGGCGTCGCCGCTTCCGACACCAGCGTTCTCCATAATGTTGTTCTGGACTGTGATGCTGGCAGGTGCCCCCGTGGTCAAGTGATTGATCCGCAAGAGAAGATCCCTGTTCGGCTGTGCCAGATCGATGCGGTTACGAGCGACGAGGAACGTGCCGTCGGATATTCCCAGAAAAAATGCGCCGCTGATTGTATTCTCCGTAATCGTCGCGTCGCCACTGCTGGACATAATGATGCTTCGAGGGTTTTCTACGCCGGCGAGAGTATTGCGCGCCAGACTTAGATTCCCGTATCGCTCGATCCTGACACCAGCGTCCATGACTATCTCGTTGTCCTCGATCACGACAGTCTCGCACCCCTTCGTCGTCAGTCCGTGGAACGTGCTAGACCGGACGGTCATGGACTGTGAGTCACTCCGACACTGCACCTCTACGTGGCCGTCCGTGTCGACCAAGCCCGCGGTTTCAACGTCCTCAATCAGCGCGGAGGCTCCGGACCCGGAGAGACTAAAGTCCAGCTTCCCTCCCCCAGTCACCGTTATCCGACGGACCGTCGCGTCTCGAACGGTGCCTCCAACAACAAAGCCCCCGGTTGAACCAGGCCTCGGTGCTCCGAATGCAAAGTCAAGGTCTTCCAGTGTGACCGATGGAACTGGATCTTGGAACGATACAGGATCGATGAACGCGAACGCACCTGACGTGCGAACCGAGAGCGACCTTATGGTTGCGTCCCCACCGATGGTCATGATCACGCCCCGATCCGTGTCGGCCACGATCGTGGCCTGACCTCCCGATTCACCCTCGACAGTGACCCCCGAGCTCGTCATCGGTGCCCTTGCACGGGGCTGATGATTACCAGAGCACAGCGTGACCGTACCGCCGTCGCTTACCGCCGCTAGCGCTGCTGGCAGTGAGGTGGCGTTCGATCCTGCACACGCTTGATCGCCCTCCACCTTGATGGATGCGGATCCGGTGACTCGCGTGACCTCCACCTCAAAGGAGCCGAGTTGGTTGGAGTTACTCCAGAGTCCGGCGGCCACCTGAGCGCTCGCGTCAACACGAATGGCCATACTTGGACCGAATTCACCACCAAAGAAGTCGTAGTTGCCATCTTCCGAAACCTCGAACGCCGCCAGGTCGACAAGACCAAGTGAAAGATTCGATACAAAGTCGGGGTCAGATGAACGGCTCACGATTTCTAGTCCGTCGCCCGTCACCGCGGGAAACGAGTAGAGCAGCCGTTGACCATATACGTCGAACTGACCCACCGTACTCACACTACCATTTGGATCGAGCGTAAGTGGAATGATCTCCGGCTCGGAGTACCCAAATTCATAGGTGCCCGATATGGGCGCGCTGCGCGACGCGGTGATGGCGATGAAATAGGGCGGTTCGAGATTCAGTTGAGAGTATTTCCATCCCAGGATATCCGGACTGGCCTGAATCAGTCGACTGTTCGCTGGATACAGTCCGTACGGGCTTGCACTCAGCCCGGACGGTACCTCTGGTGACTCCTCGACGGTAACTATGTCCTGGGGATTTGCGTCTATAGACACCAGCATCATATCCCGCGAACCGATCGTGACAGAGTGATTGGCACCCCTGTCCCAGTGTGTCGTTGGCTGAGTAATTCGAATGGCGTAGGGTCCTGACCCGACGCTCCGAATGACGACCAGATACTCCTCGTCCGTCGGAATGACGGTAAGAGCAATCGTCTCTCTCCGTTCCAGGATGCACTGACCGTCAAATGTGCAGATATCGATTTGCATACGTGCCCCGGTCGGGGACTCGTGATACACTCCCAGCACACTTCCTGCAGCGACCCGAATTGGGAAGGCGTCGGCTGCGTCACGATCCAGTGACTCGCTGGGGTCCCTGAAGGGTAGGCTCAGCGGGTCTCCAAGCGGCTTGACAGAAATGATGTATCGTCCAACCGCGAAGCTGGCGCCGGCAACGCGCAGAGTATACGTTCCGTCTTCCGTCAACTCGGCGACCCGCATCTGCCGGTTGCTCCGGCCAAAGCCACTTCCCACCAGCGTGGTTCCCGACGGGTCAAGAAGCGTGAAGGACGCGTCTAGTATTCCGATTGCCGAGATGAAGATTCGCTGTCCGGCCGTTGCATCGAACGTGTACTCGTCGATTTCGTCGGGTACCGAAATCTCGGCATCGATGTCGGCGGGAATGGCGATCTGCTGACTGTCTCCGCCACCCTCGGTTCGGGTCAACCGAATCACGGTCTCGGACACGTTGTCCGACGGATCAACCACCGACACCCCCCGCCAGATTTCGCCATTGTCCAGCAGTGCGATGCCGGAGACAGGGGTCGTCCGGTCCGCCGGGAAGATGAGGTCCCAGCCGGCGGCTTCGACAAATTCACGGACCTCGTACAGCGTTCCGTCATTCGGATCAACCTGATCGACTCTGTCGTTGCTGGCAACCCAACAATCGATCGGGCGTAGGGGGTCGTCGGCTTCGCATCGGATAGTTCGGAGGATCGTACCCTCGTCCACAAAGTCGTCGCAGTTCCACCATGAAAAGTGGGACACTACGGCACGAAGCGCATGTCCGGTAGGCGAGCTCACAGACTCTACGACCGTGCCTTCGCCCTCCTGCACCCAGCGGCCCAGCTTCTCGTCCATCGACCAGAGTGGGATCGTCTGTCCCACAGTTGCGCCCGCGGTGTAAATCGGAATCTCAATGGTGGCAACCTTGCCAGGTGCCAGCTGCAGCTCCTGGCCATTCTGCTCAAAGACATACTCGCTTACACCGTATGTCAGGAGAAGGACTTCGTTTCCGTCTGGCTGGAGTCCTTCGAACACTCCTGGAAACGCTTCGATCTCTCCCGACCTCACCACGTTCAGTGGTGTGAGGTTGGCGGTCACGGGACCTGTCGCGGGCGTTCCGTCAGCCCGCACGAGGCCATCCACGGGCATCACGATTCGCACTCCGTCTCGCGCGAATCTGTCAAATCCGTCTTCGGCGTCCGGGATCTCGAACACAGACAGTCGCGGCCTCATCACGGCTTCTACTCTTGTGGGATTCGTTGCCGTAACCGGGATGTCCACGCGCGCGAACTGATCCGTGAAACCGGCCTTCGCAAAACTCAGACGAACAGGAATACCCACGGCGAGGTTTGTAAACGACGCCTTCCCAAACGCGTCGGTCGTAGCAGTACGCACCGGATCTTCGGACCGTACCGTGACGCCCTGGATCGGCGCACCGTCGGGCTCGCTAACGAAGGCCTCTAGAACCCCGTCCGTCCGGACCGCTGCACTTCCCTGCGCGATGGAAACAGTCTTCGAGACCGAAGCTGTCGCGCCGAAGGGGCTCCGGACCGTTAGCGTGGCCGTGTAGTTGGTTGCCCTTCCGTAGACATGGGCGATTGCGGAATTGCCGCCATGGATTCCGTCACCGAAATCCCAGATATACGTTAGTGTTTCGCCAGGTGCGCCGGCGGACGTGGATGCATCAAAAAGCGTCGGTTCACCGGCCTTGAGAGTTCCCGAAAACTCGAAACTGGCTGTCGGTATGGGAGCCGCGTCGAGTTCGAAATCGACCGTGTTCGTTTGCCCGTCCGTCAGTGTCACTGACGACTCAACGCCGACAAACCCATCCTTCGCGACCACGAACTCCGCGTCTGCAGCGGTCTTCCCCTGCCATCTGTCCAGGGCTGCGGCGTCCGCATTCGGCCCGAGCTCATGAGCAAGATCGACCTTGATCGGTCCGGACCCGACGACTATGAGACTGCGGGCCATCGACACATCCTTCCCGACTCGGACGCGGTAGAAGTATATGCCTGCTGACAATCCGGCGTCGGAGTCCACGCGACGACCCAGGACGTCGAACATCTCGAATCTCGCGTCTGACCTGTCACCACCCGGAGTCCCGTACCGAAGCCGGAGCGTGCCACTTCCAGCTGGAAACGGGTTTGGGTATGCTGGCTCGACCCAATACTCGTCCCGCAGCGTTGCCTCAGCGTCCTCAATCGCGACGGGCGTCGTCGCATTCAGGACGTACTGGCCAAGGTCGTTGGTAAGTACTAGCGTCGATCTCGGAGTCCCGTTGACAAGACGTGTGATCGTGACGCTTGTACGAGCGAGCGGGCTACTCGACGAGGACTCGGTCACCGTTCCGCGAACACTTATGTCACCGGTCTGAGCCCGCGACGGGATGGTAAGTGCGATCAGGAGGATGAGGTACGAAGCAGCTCGCGCGAGTGTCCGTGTCATCGGGTAAAGCGTGTGAAGCGGGCTGTCGAAATAGCATCGTGTCATTTGAGAGGCCGTAGAAGTCTGGAGTTGTTGAGCGCTGAGAGGGGTCGTCCTGCATGCCCGACTGCCATCCCGGCGAAGACACCGTGGGGTCGTCGGAGAGCAGGATTACCATGGCAAGAATTGGCAATGAAGTAGTCTGTTCTGCCAGTGTGAAGGGCGACACTCATGGC
>JABDKH010000095.1 GCA_013002345.1 Rhodothermales bacterium | reverse complement strand
CCCGATGACTTCTCCATAGTCGGCGGACCCACGACGTTCCACCGCGGCTTCGTTCAACACGTCAGTTGCGGCCATGCTCGCTGCGCTCGACGGGCCGCAAGCCGCTTAACTCATTAACCACTGGGTTCATCCTTCCCATTGCGACCCGTTCTCAGCGTTGTGGTTAACACGCGCGCGATGCGCGCCAACCTCGCCGGCACTCACGCGATGGCAAACGTCGGCCATGAATCAAGCTCGGAACCCGCGGCGTTCGTGCGGGTTAGCTGCTGACGAGGTTTCTGAGCACGACGATCCACGTCCTGACGACTGATCTTGCCTCGTGCGACGGAAGCGCGGTGGAATCCCAGCTTCGCAACGGCACAATTACGGCTCACGGTCATCGATCGGCTCTTCGGAAGGCGGACAAGGATTCATTGCTTCTCTCCTCTCATCGTACGGCCGCGGTGTGAAACAAAGAATCTGTCGGCGCACTTCATTACTCTCTGCGAGCGCCACTGCCACGCGGATCTGTCGGCTATCGTCGCGGTGATGTACGACGATTGACGCCAAAAGAGCGGCACTCGGGAGCGTTGATCCAACAATCGCACCAAGTCCTGATTGCACATGAGGATTCGCCGGTGGATCCTCGAGCTGTGGATCGAGCTTGCCTGGAAGTTGAAATGCGGCGAACCGGTTCCGCCCCCGCCGGTTGGGCCAGTACGTAGCCCCCCCTCGATCATGCCGCGCCTGAATGATCACCAACTGCCCGTGCTCATCGTATGTTGCGGACAGCACACCACCGTCCTCAAACACGTAGACGAGATCAGTTCGCTCCGTGGGAGAGACAACCTGCTCTGAATCCTCTGCCTTGCCACATGAGTGACCGCCACCACCATCCGTATTCGATATGACGTACTCATCGGGGGACATGACCCCTGGCGAGTCTGGGTAGTTGTGTCGTTGCAGCACCAACGCGCGTGGTCCAAGGAGGACGACCTGGCGGAACTGCGTCCATTCAACGATGGGGTCGCGACCCCAAACCATATCGGTACGCCGCCCACTTGCGTCAAAGATGTCGAAGCCGAACGCAGTACTCTCGACGTACCCGTCGGTCGGCTTCTCCTTTCCCAAATGGGCGACGTGTCGCGTCACGTCGACGACCAGACCATGGTAGTTCACACCGGAGCCGAGCGTACTTGCGTCCCTTTCGCACCCTGTTGCGCCGACAGCAACCAGACTTGCGAGCAGACAGGCGAGCCGCAACTCTCGCATCGTTTCACTTCCGTTCAGCATACGAGTGGGAGCCGCAGTCTTCCATGTACGACGTCGCATCCAGCCTCGCATCACTCACACCAAACCGGACCTCATTACTCTTGACGAGAGCTGCCCGTGCTGACATGGCCAGCACGAGTGTACGCGGCAAGCCATGATCCAACACGCACGCCGTTTGGCTCTGGTCTAATTCCGTTACAACGAGCGGCGCCGAGTCCGCAGCGGCGGCGGTCGCCACCCTGAGTTCGAGCGTCACTGGTCCGAGCAGTCCCGTGCGCCTCAGCCAGAACTCAAGGACATATCGATCATCGGACGCAAGCGGACGCGTTGCTCGCAATGCTCCACCCTGGGCCTCCAGAACGATTGCGGGCGCCACGCAAGCGGCGAATTCCCAGTATGGTCGCACCCGCCAAAGGAATACATAGGCGAATCCAACGGCGACGATCAGTACAACTACAGCGCAGAGTCGGACACGGCCGGCTGGTCCAGACAGAATGTGATCCAGGCCCGCGGCCTGGCGCCGCTGCTGGACTCTCGATCCACACTCAGAGCACCGGTCTTGACCTCCGCGACCAGCCGGATAGCCACAGACCGCGCACAAGGATCCGTCCTGATCGATGACCCGGACACACGTGACCCGAACGAACAGTACCAACATGAAACCCGAGATCCCGCCGAGGATTCCAGCCGCGAGTACGAACCCGCCCAGGTCGCCAAACCCTTGACGCAGGACAATCGCGAACTCTGGCGACACTGTGGCCATCGAAGTGAACACGCCGATCGCCATCATCACCATGAATGCCACGGACGACACCACAACGTAGACGGGATGCTGACAACGGATTGAGAGCCAGATGAGATACGTGAGCATGATCAGCAACAGTACTGCAATCCACGCCAGCGCCAACAACGGGATGGCCATCGCCAGTTCGAGCATTGCTGCCCCCACGCATCCCATCCCCGCACCACAGCAGAACGCTAGCACACCGCTGATCAGAACCAAAGCCGAGTGACGATGCGGCGGACGGACTTTGACACGCTTGGAACCGATCTTGTCCCACAGAGTCTCAGGCACTACCAGAAGTTCCTGTCGCCCCACGGAACAGTATCTTCGTACTCAAAGTATGTCGTCGGAGTAAGTATCTCTCCGCTCTGCGTTCCCTGATAAATGAACTGCGCCAGATTAGTCTGGTCTCTCCATCCCTGTTTGGCCCCGTCAACATGGGCAGCGTGTGACGGGAAGTAGCTGCCTTTGAACTTGATCTCGAGTGCGCCGTCACAGCACAGCATGTACTCCATCTCTCGTGTAATCCATGGTGCCATTTGGCCGAACACGACGGCTTGGGTGAGATTGACAAATAACGACAATCTGGCCCTCGATCGCACTCTGAAATGGGCACAGCCATAAGTTGCGAGGAACTCAGCCTCCTCGATTACTCCTGGTGCTTTCTTATGAGTCCTCATCGGGGCAGGGATGAGGGGACTAACGCCACCTGGGACAATGATAGGCGTCCATCCACTATGACCGTCCCGATCGGTATCGATCACCTCGCTGAACCTCCCGCAGACGCAATCGATCTTGGCCGCGAACAGATCCCACCCTCGATGTTCCTTCTGGCCGTCCCATGCATCGAACGCGGATCGATTGCCAAACTGCGCGGGAGGCGTGGGATTTTGGCTGGACCACAAGGCCCCCAGCGCCATTCGCATAAGGGACAAGCGGATTGGCGAGACCTCGCCATACAGCTCGATCAACTCCAGTAAGGTCGAGTGGACAGAGAATCCGGCAACCCATGAGAGATTGACAGCTGTAGGCCCCGTGTAGGTGAGCAGCCCAAGCGGATCGACGGACACAAGCGGGTCTGCATTGGCGTATCCGTAGAGATTCATGCCGACAGCAGGACCAAGTGGGTCACGCCGAGACCATGCACCAAGGTCCGAGTTCAGCACTCGATGCCGGACGTGGTAGAGCCGGTACGCGTCGGCGAGCGCCGCTTCGAACTCATACCCCGCGTAGCCCTTGCGATTGCCAACTGAGTCGAGCGACAGCGCCCCCCACCCGAGCGTGTCGCCGTTCGCCGCCACCGTGGCCAGGTAGTCGCTGAAGTCCACGTCGCCGTCGAGGTCCAGGTCGCCGCGCACGTCGTAGCCGGCGCTGATCCAGGTGTTCACCTGCGTCGCGTCTGAGCCGTCAACGTCGCCGTCCGAGTCCGCGTCGCCCGCCGGCAGGCCGTCCGGCACGCCGTAGGCCGTATACCGCGCCTGCTCGAGCTGACCGCCCGACGCGTCGATCAGCGCCACCACGTCGTGACGCCAGTTCTGGCAGTAGTAGATGCGCTCCTCCAGCGTCCCGTCGGACTCGTCGTCCCAATCAGTGTTGG
>JABDKH010000094.1 GCA_013002345.1 Rhodothermales bacterium | reverse complement strand
GGCTTCGGTAAGTCGACTACTGCCGCCGCGCTTCACGAGTCGGGATATACCCTGTTCACGGATGATATCCTGTCGGTGCGCCTGGGCGGGCCGGCCCCGGAGGCGTTCCCCGGATTCTCCCAACTGAAACTGTGGCCCAGTGCCGTGCAGGCCATTTTTCCTGACGGCGATGATGAGGCTGGCCGAAGTGAAGTCAAGCAGACACGCCGAGTGGCTTCAGCATACACGGGCGATCCGTTGCCTGTCGGAGCCATATTTGTTATCGGTGTCGGTGATCTGGGCGTAGAGCCGGTCGCGGGTCAGGTGGCGCTCCTGGAGATTCTCCGCAACTCCTACGCAAGCCGATTCGTGGGAACGGAGGGCACGCCGCCCGCCCATTTCGATCGCTGCGTTCAGCTCGTCAAAAACGTACCTGTGTATCGCCTGACCCGAATGCCCGGGTTGTCATCCCTGCCGGACATTGTAGATCTTGTCGTGACGACCGTTCGAGGCGACGGACGGGAATCGGCATGAGTCGCATCGGCCGATTCCTCAGTAGAAGCCGCACCGAGAAACGGTTGTTCTTCGGGTCCGTGCTTCTCGTTCCGATCGTTCGGATCGGCCTCGCGGTTCTTGGTTTCCAGCGAATGCGCAGGTGGCTCGACAAACGAAGCGGTGCCGATGCGGCGGGCAGCGACGCTACGCCCGAAATTGTGGAGTGGGCTGTTCAGTCCGTCGCGAAGCGTACGCTGTACGACAAACCGTGCCTCACACAATCGCTCGTGGTCAGTCATCATCTTCGGCGTGCCGGATACGACCCGGTGATCAGATTCGGTGTCAGGAAGTCGGGAGAGGCGCTTGATGCTCACGCATGGGTGGAGCTGAATGGCGAAGTCGTATCTGGCGGACGTCGGGCTCCCGAAATCTACACTCCTCTCACCTCACTAGACGAACTGACGCTGTGAAGGCATTCGCCGGCATCGTGACGCGCGACGGATCACCGGTCGGGGAAGAGCAGGTGAGCGTTCTCGCTGCGGGGATTGCAAGGCCTTCGGACCACGTTTCTTTCTATCGCGACCGGGGCGTGGTTCTGATTCAGGCGATCGACCGCGCGCTGCACGATCGAGAGTTCTCAAACGCCGAATCGTCGCCCCTGGTGGGAGACGTTCGCATCCACAATCGCCAGGACGTGTTGCGGCGACTCGCGCTTAAATCGGACACTCCGGACGATGAGCTGATTCGTCGACTTCTGGATACGGATCGGGATTCCGGACTGGCTGACCTCGCCGGCGACTTCGCGTTTGCGAAATGGGACGCGGGATCACGAACACTGACGGGCGGCCGAGATCACTTCGGCGTACGCCCGTTCTATTACACCGACGCACCCGGCTTCTTTGCGTTCGCCTCGAATCTGCCTGCCCTGCTAACGGTGGTCCAGGATGAAGACCTGGACCAGACACGCATTGCCCAGTATCTGGAACTCCATCCAGCCGACGAGGACCGGACGTTTTACCGATGCATCAAACGGCTGCCGCGTGCTCACCGACTTGTACTGTCTGATGCCGGCCTCCAGCTCCACCGATACTGGTCGCCTGACGAGTTCTCGGGCTTACGCGAACCGGGTTCGGACGAAGATGTGATCGGCCGACTGCGGGAGACGTTCGTAGAGGCTGTCCGGTGCCGGATCGATACTGACGTTCCTGTAGGTTCGTTTCTGAGCGGTGGATTGGACTCATCGTCGGTCGCGGCCACAGCCCGGAGCGTGATGCCAGCCGGCAAGCCACTGTACACGTTTTCCGCCATATTCCCCGGTCTTGATCAGCCCTACCGCGATCTCGTCGACGAGAGCGCCTTCATAAAGGCTCTGACGGACGGGAAGGATTACGAGTCCTCGTTGACCGAGGCAGACCGCCTGACTCCCCTGGAGGGCCTGCAGGAGCTTCTGGAGATCCATGCGCAGCCGATTGACCCACCCAACGCCTATCTGGACTATGCGCTGTACGGGCGCGCAGCGGAGGGGCCGGCCCGTGTTGTCCTGGATGGGCTGGAGGGGGACGTCACGCTATCCCATGGTATCCATTATCTGGATGAACTCGCGGTGCAAGGGGATTGGAGACGGTTCTTCCGCGAGGCGGACGCCATTTGTTCGAGATTGTCGGGCGATAGAGGGAAGATCTTTGCCGATTACGCCCTGCCGCATGTCGCCAGCAGCTCCCGTGGGAGATTCATCGGCGGACTAACGGGTCTCTGGACTCACGGAGGAACGCGGCCGATGCTGAGGGCGCTTAAGCGAAGGGCAAGGGCATGGGCCGGCAGCACGGCTGGTTCAAGCAGGCGCCTGTTGATCAGTCCAGATCTCGAGAAGTCTATCGACTGGGACGATGCCGAAGCGACTGGGCCAACCGATCCGGTACAATCCGAGCAGGAGGCACACATTGGATATCTGAGCGGTTCATATATCCCGTCCGTCCTTGAGTTCACGCACGCGAATGCCCGTCACTTTGGTCTGGAGGCGAGGCACCCGATGTTCGACATCAGGCTTGTGAAGCTGGCGGTTGGCATGCGATCGGATCTCAAACTTCGCGACGGTTGGAATCGGTACGCCTTGCGGGAGGCCATGGCCGGGATCGTGCCCGACGACGTTCGGTGGCGGCCCGAAAAGGCGACTCTGGCTCCCAACTTCGATCTCAAGATGGCTATCCACGGGAAGAAGATGATCGACGGGCTGATGCAGGATCATGCGGTCGATCTGGGTCAATATGTTGATCTGGAGGCGTTTCGGGACCTGTCCGACCGAAAACGCTTTCGAAGGCTCTGGCCCGCACTCGTTCTGGCACTCTATTTGAAGAAAACTGTCTGAGAAGATCGCGAATTGCCAGTACGGCCTCGTTTTGCCGTATGTCGACTTTGCTATCCCGTTTGCGGGAATAATCAACACAAGTGGTACACACGGATGCAGCGCGCAGAGAAGAAGCCTTACGTCAAGCCGGATTTTGTTGAGTACGGCCGGATTGAGAACATAACGAGCACCAAGACCTGGCACTCCGCCAACGATTGGCTCGGCGAAGTCATCGACATGTTCTTGCCCGGCGACCATGGCAGCATCATCGGAGACGGCCAAAGCTTCTCGTAGGCCGAGCCGCCCGAAATCTGACGTTAACGACTTTGAGTCGTCGTCACGGAATGCACGTTCTTTAACGAGGGCGTGCATTTCCTCATTGTCGTCGCAGCGGAGACGGATTCCGCTGCCTGATCCGGCAGAGCGCCGGCAAGTACGCCGCGGCTTGCCATGCTGCGTCACGAAAGCTGCTTTTTTGGCCTTTTTCGATCCTCTAGACTTCTCTAGGGTCGGATTGCAACTGGCACATAAAAAAAAGTTGTCCATGGATCGCAAATCCCAGAGACACGGGCGTTTAGTTAGTTTGAGATTTCGATATCCCGGTTCGGGACCAACCAAACCAGCGGTACAAACTGATGCAGAGCAACGAAAAGAAGCCTTACGTTAAGCCGGACTTCGTGGAGTACGGGCGTATTGAGGAC
>JABDKH010000093.1 GCA_013002345.1 Rhodothermales bacterium | reverse complement strand
GCATCATCTTGCTGGCCGCAATCCTTGTCGGCCTGACGTCGGATGAGCCACTGTTTACGCTCTTGGGCGCAGATCGGACCGGCATCTCTTTCGTCAATACGATTGAGGAGGACGACGAGCGAAATGTCCTCGAGTATGAGTACTTCTACAACGGCGGCGGCGTGGCCGTCGGCGACGTCAGCGGTGACGGCCTGCCCGACCTGTACTTCACCGCCAACATGCGTGAGAATGCCCTGTATGTAAACCAGGGAGAATTTCGATTCTCGGATGAGACTGGCAAGGCGAAGGTCGGTGGCAACGGCGGATGGAACACCGGTGTGACGATGGCCGACGTCAATGCCGATGGGCTCCTCGATATCTACGTTTGCAGATCCGGCATGGACGAACCGGAGTCACGCAGAAATCTCCTCTACATCAATCGTGGCAATCTGAAGTTCTCCGAGCGAGCGGCTGACTTCGGTCTCGACGACCCGTCATATTCAACGCAGGCATCGTTTTTTGATTATGACAACGACGGTGACATCGACCTCTTTCTTGTAAATCATTCGATCAAGCGATACCACCGCTTCGATGTCGAGTGGATGAAGAAGCAGAGAGACCCGTACGCAGGTGATAAGCTGTATAGAAATGACGACGGCCGGTACGTTGACATCAGCGCGGACGCCGGCATCATTGGCAACCCGATCGGATTCGGGCTCAGCGCGTCGATCGGCGATGTGAACGGAGACGGCTGGCTCGACATCTATGTGGCCAACGACTACGTCGAGGACGACTATCTATACATCAATCAGCGCGATGGGACTTTTCGGGAAGACATCCGATCATGGATCGGTCACACGTCCGCCACATCAATGGGCTCGGATATCGCCGACATCAACAATGACCTGCATCCGGATATCTTCGTCCTGGACATGCTCCCTGAGGACAACAAGAGGCAGAAGTTGCTAAAGGGCCCCGATCCCTGGGATCTCCACTACCTCCAACTCGAGTCGGGATACCATCCGCAGTTCATGCGGAACACGCTGCAGCTGAATAGCGGAGACGGGACGTTCAGCGAGATCGCCCAGCTTGCAGGCATCTCGAATACGGACTGGAGTTGGTCGGCTCTACTCGCCGATTACGACAATGACGGCTTCAAGGATCTGTTCGTCACGAACGGCTATATGCGCGATTACACGAACATGGACTTCCTGAAGTACAAGGCGCCCACTTTCTTCGAGGAAGAGCGAAAGCGCGGCGGTGGATCGAATCTGCACCAACTCGTGCGTCAGATGCCATCAACCGAGATCTCCAATTACCTGTTCAGGAACGAGCACGATATGACATTCAGCGACCGGACGAAGGCCTGGGGCCTTGGACAACCGGTCATGTCGAACGGGGCGGCGTATGGAGACCTCGACGCCGACGGAGACCTTGACCTGGTCGTTAACAACGTGAATCGCGAGGCCTACGTTTATCGGAATAATTCTGAAATGAGATCCGCAGCTAACTACCTGCGGATTCGTCTGAAGGGACCGGACGGAAATCGACTGGGGATCGGTGCCAGCGTTTCAGTTACGACTGCGGACGGCATGCGACAGATACAGCACCTCATGCCGACGCGCGGCTACCAGTCTTCCGTTGAGCCGCTGCTACTGTTTGGACTGGGCAGTGCGGAGGCGGCTGGCATCGAAGTTCAGTGGCCGGGCGGTGCGCGGCAATCGATAGCTGAGGCCGCGGCGAACTCGACGATCACGGTCGATATTTCGGATGCCGATTCCGATGTTCAGCCGGAGCATGCCACGGCAACCGAGCCTCAGTTCGTCAAGCTGCCGGATGCGCAGGGCATTGATTTTGTTCATGTTGAAGATCCGTTCGTCGACTATCGTCGGGACCGACTCCTGCCCCACATGCTGTCGCGGCTGGGACCCGCGCTTTCGACCGCAGACGTGAACCGAGATGGCCTGCACGACTTATTCCTCGGAGGGGCGCGCGGACAATCTGGCCAACTCTACATCCAGGCCATCGACGGTACGTTCCGCCCCGTGGACGTGCCTTCATTCGACGAAGATCGCGATTTCGAGGATGTGGACGCCGTGTTCTTCGATGCCGATGACGACGGCGACGCCGACCTGTATGTAGTCAGTGGTGGTAACGACGAGATCGACAGTCTGTCCTCCTATCAGGACCGGCTGTATCTCAACAGCGGATTCGGAGGCTTCTCGCGTGCCGTCGACGCCCTTCCGGACATGCCAACCAGTGGCGCTACGGTCGCTCCGCATGACTTCGACGGAGACGGCGACATCGACCTGTTTGTCGGCGGACGGGTTATTCCCGGACAGTACCCGCTGCCGCCGCGCAGCTACCTCCTCGTGAACGACAAGGGTCAGTTCTCCGACGCCACAGACCGGATAGCTCCACCGATATCAAACATGGGAATGGTAACGAGCGCGACGTGGGGAGACATCAACGGGGACGGTACGCACGAAATGATTGCCGTTGGTGAATGGATGGCCATTCGCGTCTTTGAGAGAACGGGTGACGGCGAGACTATTCGCTTTCATGACATCACGAGTACCGTCGGACTGCAACGAGAGACAGGTTGGTGGAACTGCGTCAAGGCGGCCGATCTTGATGGTGACGGAGACCTTGACATCGTAGCGGGAAATCGAGGCCTCAACGGACAAATGAAGGCCTCTCCCACTCAACCGGCGACGTTGCATGCGGCGGATTTCGACGGCAACGGAGTAGTGGATCCCGTGATAAGTTACTTCATCATGGGTAAGAGCTGGCCGGTCGCGACGCGAGACGAATTGCTCGAACAGATCACGATGTTGAAGAAGAAATACACGGACTATGAGTCGTACTCGGCCGCGACGCTGCAGGATATATTCTCGGAGGACCAGCTCGCCGACGCGCTGAAGCTCGACGTCACCGGGTTCGCGACGGTCGCTTTTGAGAACCTCGGAACGGGTACCTTTCGCCCGGTGGAACTGCCGATCGAAGCGCAATTTGCTCCGGTGCAGGACATGATCGTTGCTGACTTCAATAGAGACGGCCTCAAGGATCTTTTGATTGCAGGCAACGACTTCGGAAACCGCGCAGAAGAGGGACGATATGATGCCGGCCGCGGGCTATTCCTCGTCGGACTCGGTAATATGAAATTCCGAACCGTGCTTTCTCGTGACAGCGGTTTCTTCGCTCCATGGGACGTCCGAAGACTTCGACTCGTAAGCACGCGGATCGGAACGATGGTGCTGGTCGCCAACAACGATGACGGTGTCGCAGCATTTGGCGTGCTTGCTCCAAAATGACTCCCCCACACATGATGCGTGAGAATCACAGTACCGCACCACAGCAGGGTACAGCACTGCTGGTCACCTGCATGGCGTGCTTGAGCCTGACTTTGGTCACCGTCCAGGCGCAGGACTGGGGTACAATGGGGCCGATTACACCCAGGGGCTACGTGTGCTATCGCGCCATCGAACCCATTCGAATCGATGGAAGGCTCACCGATATCGCCTGGCAGGACGCGGCATGGACACAGTTTTTCGTAGATATTCGAGGCGAAGACTGGCCTTCACCGCGCCACAGAACGCGTGCGCGGCTCCTGTGGGACGATGACTACCTGTATGTATCTGCTCTGCTCGAAGAGCCGCATGTCTGGGGTCGTCTCGTGGAAAGGAACGCGGTGATTTTCTATGACAATGACTTCGAGATATTCATCGATCCCGACGGTGACAATCACCTGTACTACGAGTTCGAGGTGAACGCACTGAACACGATCTGGGAGCTCACGCTCGACCGCCCCTATAAGGATGGCGGGCCTGCTACGCACGGCACAAATATTCCGGGCCTGCGCTCGGCCGTTCACGTGGAAGGAAGCTTGAATGCTCCGTGGGACACCGACCAGTTCTGGTCGGTCGAGGTGGCCATCCCGTGGTCCGGACTCGAACGTTACAGCTCGCGTCCCGTGCCACCCGCCGATGGCGAGCAGTGGCGGATAAATTTCTCCCGTGTACAGTGGCAGCACGAAGTCGTCGACGGCCTATATCAGAAGTTGGCAGACACGAGCGAGGACAACTGGGTGTGGTCTCCGCAGGG
The DNA here is from genome assembly GCA_013002345.1 of Rhodothermales bacterium. Taxonomy (NCBI): domain Bacteria; kingdom Pseudomonadati; phylum Rhodothermota; class Rhodothermia; order Rhodothermales; species Rhodothermales bacterium. Next base: position 14,891 of record JABDKH010000093.1, on the reverse strand, counting down.
AATTGTCGACATGCACCGGCCGGAGCGCTGGGGATTTGTTCAGTTCTCAACGGCGGAGCCGGACAGCGCCAGCTTTGTCCCCGATCCGTCGCTCGCGACTCGCGATCTACTGATGAGGGTGTACCATGAACAGAAGCGGTTCCGTGAGACGAATGGCCGATGGGCAACCGCTCTTGAGGAACTGGACCTGGATGAACTCGGGCGAACCGGCAGACAACCTGGAGTCGTTCGTTTCGAAGTGACCGGTGACACATTCATCGTCGAGGCCACCTACACGACCGCGGATGGTCAACGCCTGAAATATTCGACCAACGCGGAGTCAAAGATCTGGCGGTCACCCTGATATCCGCCGGCCACTTAATCTGAGTCGGACCCCCGACCCCGGATTCTGTGACGCTTCTTTGGTATCATAAGGCGGACCGGCCAGCGCACTCAGGAACCGGTCCCGCGTCCTGCAACCCTGAAGAGTGGAGTCGCCATGGTCTTGCACGCCATAGACTGGTTTTCGGTCATTCTTTTCTTCGTCATCTCGCTGGCGATCGGCATCGGCGTCTCCAGAAAGGCGGGCAAGAACTCGTCCGAATTCTTCCTGTCCGGTCGCAACATGCCATGGTGGTTGCTCGGCGTATCGATGGTGGCCACGACGTTTTCGGCCGACACGCCCAACCTCGTAACCGACATTGTCCGCCAGCGCGGAGTAGCCGGGAACTGGGTCTGGTGGGCTTTCTTGCTTACGGGCATGCTGACCGTGTTCGTGTATGCAAAACTCTGGCGTCGGTCGGAAGTGCTGACGGACCTGGAGTTCTATGAGATCCGGTACAGCGGTAAAGCAGCAGCCTTCCTGCGAGGATTTAGAGCGCTATATCTGGGCGTTTTCTTCAACGTCCTGATCATGGCGACCGTATCGCTTGCGATGATCAAGATCGCCGGCGTCATGCTGGACCTGACGCCGGTAAAGACCCTGCTTATCGCTTCCGTAGTAACTGTTGCCTACAGTGCACTTGGCGGTTTGCGGGGAGTTCTGATCACCGACTTCTTTCAGTTCTTCATCGCGATGATTGGAGCGATCGGGGCGGCGATCATCGCTGTCAATCTGCCCGAGGTTGGAGGGCTCAATGCACTGCTAACCCACGAGAATGTCCTTCCCAAACTGAATCTGTTGCCGGACTTTTCGGACACCCAGGCGGTTATCAGCCTGCTCATTCTTCCGCTGGCGGTTCAGTGGTGGAGTGTGTGGTACCCGGGGGCGGAACCGGGCGGCGGCGGGTATATCGCGCAGCGGATGCTGTCGGCCAAGACAGAAAGACATGCGATCGGCGCGACGCTCTTCTTCAATGCAGCCCACTATGCGCTGAGGCCATGGCCGTGGATCGTCGTCGCGCTATGTTCCATCGTTGTCTTTCCAGACCTCGCCTCACTGCAGGCAGCGTTCCCGAATGTTGACGCGTCGGTTATCGGACACGACCTCGCCTATCCGGCCATGTTGACGTACCTGCCCCACGGACTGTTGGGGCTGGTCGTCGCGTCGCTGATTGCTGCTTTCATGTCGACGATCTCCACGCATCTCAACTGGGGATCGTCGTACGTGGTCAACGACTTCTACACGCGCTTTGTAAATCCCGGGGCTGACGATAAGGCCCAGGTGCGGGTCGGGCGCCTCTCGACCGTCGGTCTGATGGTTCTCGCCGCCCTCCTCGCACTCGCGTTGAGCAATGCCCTTCAGGCGTTCAACATCTTGCTGCAGATTGGAGCAGGAACGGGGCTCATCTTCATTCTCCGCTGGTTCTGGTGGAGGATCAATCCATGGAGCGAAATCACAGCTATGGTGGTTTCCTTCCTTGTTGCCGTGTATTTCCAGTTCGTGCACGTGTCCCTTGGACTAGCCGAGGTCTCCGGCCATCTGCAATTACTGGTCGGCGTCGCCATCACAACCGTTGCCTGGGTGGCAGTAACGCTGGTAACGAAGCCGTCCGACGCGGAAACACTCTACTCGTTCTATAATCTCGTTCGACCCGGGGGGCCCGGCTGGGAGCGAATCGTTCAGAAGGCCGGCAGAGACGGAGTAGAACTGAAGGGTCTCGGAGCCGCGTGGGAGGTACCGATTGAGATACTGTGCATGCTCTTCGGGGCGTTCACCATCTACGGTGCACTGTTCTCCGTCGGTTTCGTGATCTACGGAAATCTTGGGCCAGGCCTGGTCCTGGCGACGGTGGCGATCCTGTCCGGAGCTCTCGTGTTCAGGTTGTGGAGGAAACTGAGAGTCACGTAGGCACCTGGATTCACGTCGTATCCGGCCGGATACCCATCAGTCCAACATGGAATGGCGCGGCCGGGAAACTTCCGTGAGCTCCGAAGCGCTCGAGCTATCGACCGGACTTCGTCCGAACGACAATGGCGCCGTGCGGGTGATCCGGCGGCCCGAACTGGATGGCCTCACCTGTCGAGTAGTGCTGAATCTCTTTCACGTTCTGGGCTGATATAGTCCGCAGCACCTCGGGATCGCCCATGCGGTTGCGGTCTTCGTACACAACGATGTAGTCCACAGGGCCGGACCCTGGTGACAGGCTCACATTGCCACGCTGCCGAAGCCATTGCGGACGCAATTGTTCGACAATCTGATACGCGCTGCTGAACGTCGAACCCCACTGTACAAGCTCCTCTTCGCTTATAATGTCGCGACTCTCACCCGATCCACTCGAGCCGGTGGTCGCGCATGAGGCGAGTCCGAACAGCAATACCGACACAGCCAGCGTCACTATTCGACGTGATGATCTTCGAAGTCGGGGCCGGGCATGCATACGAGGTACCTGTCTACTCTCCTAAATGCTTGATACGTCCACTCGTACAACTCGGCTCCCCCGACCTCGCCGATTGAACGTTCGCAGCCGGACGGGACCGCTCACCTCCACCGGACCCGTATAGAGGGCAGATGTAGCCTCGGGTATCGAGCCGTCAGTCGTATAGCGAATCTCGAGACCCGGAAATGCGACGTTAGCCTTCAGCAGACGTGCCTCAATCACGGCACCGGGTGGTGGAATTCTGTATCCGACTTCGCCGAATGTGACGTCAAGTCTGGGGAGCTCACGACTGCCGAGTCGATTTGCAAACTCGTTCCACGCCGCATCAAGGGCGGAATCTCTTTCGCGCATCGTCGGGGCCTTCGACCAGGAAGGTTGAGGAGCCCATGCGCGCTCGGCCAGGCCGATGAGTTTCGGAAACGCGAGGTACTCCATCATTCCGGATCCTTTCGCATTCTCGCCCCACAGCTGCCCTTGAACGCCAAGGATATTGGACCGACCCCGTTCTGTCAGCACTTCCTTATCCGAATAAATGGACTGGGAGATCGGGTTGCCCATCAGGTCTTCCTTGCCGCTTCGGTACAGATCGTATGGCTCCAGTTCAAACGGCTTGCGCGTATCCACGTACCCGGCCCAGTAATAGCCGGGCTCGTCCGGATGCTTGTCATAGGCCAGATCGAAATACAGGTTGCTTGCACTCGATAGAACAATGTCGAAACCAGCGTTCGCAAGACGGTAGCCGAGTTCCTCCGATCCGGCTCCCCAGATGCTGTTCCAGACGTAGGGCCGAATCCCCTTCTCGAGCAGCGTGACATCCGGCTTCTTGCCTGAATGGCCGCCGGCCTCATCCACGTACAGTGCCACTTCTTCCCAGCCGGCCGTCGCCAGTCCGTGCCCCGAGATGATGTTGTTCAGTTTGTCCAGGAAATACGAGGGCAGGTGTTTGTCACCTTCTGCGGCCATGAGTTCGGCGCACGCCGGAGATTTCGACCAGACACCTGCCGGTACTTCGTCACCACCTGTGTGAATGGTCGTCAGCGGGACTTCAGCCTCGTCATACATGTCGACGACATCCTGCACGACATGCTCCAGAAAATCATACGTCGAAGACATGCATACATCGATGACATTATCGTTCCAGTGCTGAACCGACATGTACTTAGATTCGTCATCGGGATGCGTCAGCATGTACTCGACCGCTGCATCCTCTTGTCCCGCAGCCATCAGGCGACGATGCCTCTCCTTCATGGACACGATCGCGGCTCGTGCATGTCCCGGAACATCGATCTCAGGGATGACCTCGATGTGCCGCTCATGAGCAAAGCGCAGTATCTCCTTGTAGTCCTCTCTCGAATAGAAGCCGCTTCCGTTGGAGACCCGCGGATCGGGGTCCGGACCTGAGCCGAACGACGGAACCAGGTGATCACTTTCGTCGGCTGTGTGCCCGCGGAACGCCCCGACGTCAGTGAGCTCCGGCAGACCGGCAATTTCCAGGCGCCAGCCCTCGTCGTCCGTGAGGTGAAAGTGAAACCTGTTGAGCTTGTAGAACGACATCACGTACAGCAACTTCAGTACGCTTTCCTTCGACTGAAAATTCCGTGCGACGTCGAGATGCATTCCGCGATAGCCGAAGCGTGGCGCATCCAAAATCCGCACTGCCCGTACTCTGGCTTCCCCGGTATCCCGGACTTCAGGATCAATCAACGCCAGTAGGCTCTGGATGCCGTAGAAGACACCGGCCCCGCTGGCTCCCACGATGTCGATCCCGTCCGCAGGATCCACGAGGAGTGTGTAGCGTTCGTCGTCCGCACCGCTCAGATTCGCGTCGGTAGCTTCTTGCAGGCGCAGACGAATCAGGCTGCGATCATCGTCGAGGGTTTCCGAGACGGCCGGCGCGATGCCGATGAAATCGAACAGGCGGTCGGCGAGCAACTCGGCCTCCCCTCGTAGTTCCTGCGGAGCGCTGATGGTCAAGCCCGCACTCAGTTCTACCTCTCCATCAGACCACTCCACCATAATCGGCGTCGGAGTGACGGGCATGACCTCGGCGGGCGCCAACGATGTAATCGCGCGGTTGCGGGCGTAGTCCAGATCCGGAGTCTGCACCGGCTTGTTGTCGCTTGATCCTCGATCCGTCTGCCGCTCGTCAAGGAAGGGCTCGATCTCGACCTCGACGGACTTGATTGCCGGTCTGGCAGACGACTCGTCACCGATCACGATGTAGGCACCGGCAGGACCGTCGGTCGCCCCCACAGCCCAGGCGGCCGACCGGAACTCTACTTGCACCGAGTCGCCGGGCTGAAGCGAGCCGAAATTGTCGCGGGGTCGAATCCTGAAGAGATCTCCATTGACGTGTTCAATCGTCAGAGGAGGCGTCACGGACTCTGAATCCACGACCCTCAGGAAATTGAAATAGATCGTCCATTCTGACTCCAGAGGCACGGACGTGCTGTTGATCAGCGTGAGCCTCGAACTGAATCCGGCGTCAAGATGATTGTCCAGAACGCCCCAGCGGAGCAGAAGCTGTTCGTTCTCAGCGTTCATGATCTCGCATCCGGATAGACCGAATGAAGTCGATAGGAAAGATGCCAGTAGACTGAAGTATAGAGTTCGTTTGCTCACACCGAGTCCTGTAGATGTTTGGTGAGTGGCTACCGAAGATGATAATCAAGAGTTCTCAGGAGGGCACCCGTCGTATCTGCACTGTGCTCCCAGAACATGACTCCGCCGAGGCCTTCGTCCTTGACGAATTGAACTTTCTTCCGAAGAGATACCGTATCGTCATATGTGATAAACGTACCCGTGTCGTCGTTCCACAGATACGGTGCCTGAGCGTCCTCATCCCACTGTCGGACGAAACCCTGACCGCTGCCTTCCAGACCGGCGATCGAGTGGTAGGGCAGGCCGAAAACGCTGTCGCTGGCCGGCTGATTCAGTCCACGCACGCCGGCCCATCCGCGTCCATAGAAAGCTACTCCCAGCACGAGTTTATCACCAGGCACGCCCGCGCGGCGATGCTCGTCAACGGCGCGATCCGATCCCCGGTTTGAGCCTCCCTCGCCGGCCGGTGCCCTTAAATTTGTGTGGTGCCATACTGTATCCGTCCATGTGCCGGAGAAATCGTAGGTCATGATATTGATGAAATCAACATATCGATGAGCCGTACCAAGATCCGTATGGTCCAGGTAGGTCTGACTGGCTCCACTCGCGATGGTTAGCAGATAGTGACGACTAGCGTCACCGTCCTCGGAGGCTGCACGGCCGAGATGCTCGCGAAGCGTCTTCAGCATCAACGTAAAGTTCTCGCGGTCCTCCGGTCGATGGGTGTTGCCGGCTCCCGGCTGACCCGGATACTCCCAGTCCAGGTCGACGCCATCAAGTCCGTTCTGCATCATGTACTCGACAGCCGATCGGGCGAATCTCTCTCGGTTCTCTTGCGTCAGTGCGGCATCCGAGAATCCTTCCGAGCGACTCCATCCACCAATCGAGATAAGGATGGCCAGCGTCGGGTTGGCCGACTTCAGGGAACGCAGGTATGCGAGATTGACGGAGTCGGCTGACGTGGGAGGCACAACTTCGCCGTTTTCAATATGAGTGAATGCGTAGTTGATGTGTGTCAAACGTCCAGCATCCACGGCGAAGGGCGGGCTCCCGCGCCCTCCAAAAACATAACCCACAATCTTGAAGTCAGCGGCTGCTCTCTCCCCGCTGCAACCCGCGAGCATCAGCAGGGCAAGAAAAAAAACGACAGCGCCCGACAGGCTTGAGGCAGGTGCTGGGCGAGATTCGAAACCAGTATTCATGGTTGAAACACCTCCGGGCTACATGCAGATCGATTCGATAAACGCCACCGCTTCTCCAGAAATAATACCGGACAGATCAGGGCGTGACTATCGGGGAAAACCCGGCAACGCAGTCATTCGCTTTCCCGCACCGGCATTACGGCGTCCGCGACCCACAATTATCGCGTCAGACGATAGATAAGAACGGCGGCCCGCTTGATGGCAAGAGGAATCGTCCGAAGGTCGACTGTCTCGTACAGTGTATGGCCGCCAGACCCTCCAGCCCCCAGGCCATCGACGGCGTCGACGTACTCAGCAACGAAGGACACATCCGCAGCGCCTCTCTGCAGCGGATCGAGCGCAACAATCGGATCGTAGCCAAGATCAACACTTACGTCGCTCAGACTCTTCAGAAGACGCTTGTTGCCCGAAGTCGGACCCATCGGAGGGAAGGAGTCATCAAACGTAATCTGCGCAGACGTCTGCGGAAGGTGCGCGGCGACGATGGCCTGCATCCGTTCCTGCGTGCGCTTCAATTGATCGATAGAGACCGCCCGCAGGTCACCGTCTACAATCACGGTTTCTGGAATGACATTGGACTTCCCGAAGGCGGTTCCTGTCGAAAGTTGCTTGTCGTACTCGACGCGCGTACCACCCAGTATGATACCCGCACCGAATGTGAGGTAGTCTTCACCGCGAATGTCCGCATAGAAGCCATGCAGTATGCGTGCCGCCTCGAAGATGGCTCCCGCCCCGTCGCTGTCGGAGAAGATTCCGGAGGAATGCGCCCGCTTTCCTTTCACCGTGAGTTGCCATCCACTGAAACCCCGGCGAGCGATGGTACCCGTCGATCCCGCCATGCCTTCGAATCCCAGGGCGACATCACTCCTCTTGCCAATCTCTTGCAGACCCTTTCTGGAAATCGAGACAGGCCGGCCCGCGTATTCTTCGTCGCCCATCAGGGCCACGACAATCTGCGTTTCGTCGAGTGCACCTGCTGCATGAAGGGCCTTGAGAGCATACAGGATAACGATGTCTCCCCCTTTCATGTCCTCCACGCCCGGTCCCTTTGCCGTTGAGTCGTCGATCTGCTCATATCGCTGAAACGGGCTGTCCTCCTCAAATACGGTGTCGAGATGCCCGATCAACAGTACCCGCTTGCCACGGGTGCCCGAACGTTCGGCGTACAGGTTGCCGGCGCGCTTCATTTCCGGTGGATACTCTTCCCAACTGGTCTCAAAGCCGATCTCTTTCAGCTTTGCCTCGAAGATGCTCCCCACTTCACGAACGCCCTTCGCGTTCATGGTCCCGCTGTTGATGTTCACGATCTGTTCCAGCAGGTCGACAGCCTCTTCGGTGTGGTTGTCGACGTAGTCAACAATCGCTGCTTCGGGCCCGGAGAGTTGAGCTCGCGCGTCGACGGGAAGTATCGCGATGAAAAAAGCCAGAGATAGGTACGGGAGGCATCTGGTCATGATCTTAGTCGGAATGATTGTAGTCGAATCAACGAAATTTAAGACGAGTTGACCGGCCTGCCATCCGATCATCGGTTTTGAACAGAGATCTGGATGCGTCTGATTGTGGGTGGATCGCCCTACCCCAGGGCAACATCCAGGACCATCATCACGACGAAGCCCACCAGAGTCCCGGTTGTCGCAAGGTCTGCGTTACCGTGATAATGAGATTCGGGGATCAGTTCCTCAACAACAACATAGATCATTGCGCCGGCTGCGAATGCCAGGGCGTAGGGCAGGATCGGCTGAAAAACAAGCACCGCAGCCGCGCCGGTAACGGCCGCCACCGGCTCGACGATTGCGGACAGTTGGCCGTACCAGAAGCTCTTGAGTCTTGAGGCGCCCTGGCCACGCAACGGCAACGCTACCGCGATGCCTTCGGGAAAATTCTGAATTCCGATTCCAATGGCCAGCGCAACGGCTGCAGCGAGCGATGCCCCGCCATCGGCCTGCATTCCCACGGCTACGGCGCCGAACGCCACACCGACAGCCAGTCCTTCCGGAATATTGTGCAGCGTGATCGCCAGCACGAGCAGTGTCGCCCGCTCCCATGAGGTTTTGATCCCCTCAGCCTGCCGAACCGGGAGGCCCGGGTGCAGGTGGGGCAGCACGGCGTCGGCCATCCTGAGGAATGCACCGCCGAGCACGAATCCAACGGTCGCGGGCAGCCATGCCGGAATACCCTGCATCTGTGCCATGCTGATAGCCGGCGACAGCAGCGACCAGAAGCTTGCGGCTATCATCACGCCAGCCGCAAAGCCGAGCATGACGTCGAGGACTTTCTGCGAGACACCCCGCGTGAAGATGACGAGGGCCGCCCCCAGAGCCGTGATCGACCAGGTAAATAACCCCGCAAAAAGACTCTGTGTAACAGGGCCGTACTGCGCAAACCACTCAAGCATGTCCACCCTCACTGCTGATCCGCATCTCGCGCGATATCGCTCGCCTTCATGCCGCCTTTCCGCCAATCAGGAACGAGCTTCGACCGGCCCGTTCTGCTGTAAAGATAGACCCGATTGGTCGCCGGATCCGCACACAACTTCCGATGAATCGTCAGGTTGACCCCGCGACTCGGCGCCGCACGAGGCGACCAGGTCATCTGCTACTGGGCATCAGGCTTTTGATATACTCTCACGTATTCGACTTCCATGGACTGGGGAAATGTTGTGGTGCCATCCGGCGCCCCCACGAAATTCCCTCCAACCGCGACATTCAACAGCAGATGAAAGCGCTGGTCAAACGGCGCCGGGAACGGAGCCGAAACCGTGTTCCATTCGGTCTGTACCTGGTAGGGCACGTCGTCCACATACCACAACATCCGACCTTCAGACCATTCCAGAACGAACGTGTGAAACGAATCCGTGAAAAAGCCGGATGGTAGCGAGTACGCTCCTCCGCTACTCTGGTTGTTGGGAAAGGTGTCACCGTAGTGCAATGTGCCGAGAACCGTGCGGGGGGCCTGGCCCTGCGCCTCCATGATATCAATTTCTCCGGATGCCGCCCACCCTCCGTACGTCCCGTCCGTAGGTAGCAACCAGATCGCCGGCCAGAACCCCTGGCCCGGAGGCAGCTTGGCGCGAATCTCAAACCGACCGTACTTCCAGTCCCCTTTGTTTGCTGTCCGGACGCGTGCCGACGTGTAATCCCTGCCGCCGACCGACTCGCGCTCTGCTGTGATTACCAGCTTGCCGTCCTCGACTGAAGCGTTCGTCGTCGTGTAGGATTGAAGTTCATTGTTGCCCCACCCGCACAGTCCGATGTCGCAGCCATCGCCAACCTGGAAACTCCACTTCCCCGTGTCCACGCGGTCGCCTTCGAACTCGTCATTCCAGACCAGTTGCCAGTCGCCGATGGTCTGAGGAACTCCGTCATCGTCGTCGTCCTGCACCGCGGTTGAGTTGTCGCACGCGGCCGAAAAGGAAACCAGAACAATCAGTAATCCCGACCAAAACACTCTCATCGTGTCGACACCATTCTCTTCTTTAGTGCTGAAGTACGTTATCCGATTCGAGCGACACCGTCGCTACTCTGCCGGAAGCCTCACAAACACGGCAGCCTGCTCGAACGCCGGGTCGGTCGTCAATCGGCGCACGTCTGTCCCGTCCGCGTTCATGAGATAGATATCATAATTCTGTTCTTCCGGGTTCGCACCATCGTACGCGATCAGAGTTCCGTCCGGGGACCATGAATGCCAGCCCTCCTCCTGGTCGTCGGGCGTGAGTTGACGCAGGCCGCTCCCATCCGGGTTGATCACGAAGATGCTGTAATTATCGTTCTGGAAGGATGTGTAGGAGATCACATTCTGGTTCGACTCCCAGAAAGGCGGACCGGCATGCAAATAGCGATCGGTCAATTTCGCATTGGAATCGGGATAGTGCGTCAGCTGTCGCAGGCTGTCCCCTGTGTCGGTCATTATCCAGATTTCATCCAACCCGCTCTCTCCTGATCTGAAAGCGATGTGCCGTCCATCCGGAGAAAAAACTGGATCGGTGATGAGATGGGCACCGGTGGAAAGCACGACGTCGAGCTCTTTGCCATCGCGGTCGATTAACACCAGTGAGCGGACATCGAAAACGTTGGTGGTCACGAGAAACTCCGAAGCGTCTTTCCGGATGCCGATCCAGGAATCGTGAACACGCTCCGGGTAGATCTTGCGCACGTTCTCGCCGTTCGCATCCATTTCGTAGAGAAACAGCGTCCGGTGTGTCGTATCACGGTCTGACACGAAAAACAAGCGGTCGCCAACGGCCGCATAGATCCAATCGACGCCTTCGCGGTTCGTGATATTTCGCGACTCCGTGCCGTCGAGGTTCATGACATGCACGTCATAGGTGTCGGCAGCCGGATCGACCAGTACGTTGTACGCGAGGACCAGCTTGCCGTCACTTTTTGGTGCGTCGTCGGTAGCGCGGCAGCCGGCCAAAGCGACTATCGCGAAGATCAAAAGGATGACTTTCATAACCGCCTCAGGATCGGGGGACGAATCGTGTCAAATTCGATCAAAGAATACGCCGTAGCGAGCAAGTGACGAAGAACTTGGACATTTCTTAACCAGTCCAATCGTATCCTCTCGCCCCAGTTGATCCACAGACAGATGATTATGAAAGTAGCGGAGAACGGTAATACCGTTAAGGTGCATTACACGGGCCGCCTCGAAAACGGCGACACCTTTGATTCGTCCGAAGGCGGCGACCCGCTAGAGTTTACTATTGGTGAGCAGCAGGTCATCACCGGGTTCGAATCTGCCGTTATCGGAATGCCTGTGGGTGAGACAAAGACTGTCATCATTGAGGCAGCGGAGGCATATGGCGAGCCGATATCCGACCTGGTGACGTCCGTCGAGCGGGACCGATTTCCGGACAATGTAGAGTTGGTCGTCGGACAGGGATTTGTCGTCGGTCATGCGGACGGCGAGGAAATGATGGTCATCGTCACCGAAATGACTGATACGCATGTGACGATTGATGCCAATCATCCCCTGGCCGGGAAAGACTTGACGTTTGAGATCACGTTGGACGAGATCACGTGATCTTGCGGTCGGCACGCTGAACGCCTAAAGGGTTACGATCGTACCCAGATTCTGATCGACGGAGCTGTCGAACACAAACCTCGCGGCTGCCACGTCCTGAACCGCGTTCCCTACGGATTTAAAGAGGGTGATGTCGGTCTGGGATCGCCGACCCTTCGCCCGACCTGCCGCAATCTCTCCCAGCTCAGCTCGCACGTCGCCGGCCTGCATCAAGCCGGCCTGGATCGTCTGCACCAGTTCCCCCGCCTCCTGCAAGCAGGCATCACGTTGATCCACGACGACGATCGCGCCGGCAACAAGTTCGTGTGGGATTTCGATGGTGTCGGGACTGAACGATCCAATGGCGTTTATGTGTGCGCCCGGTTTGACGTTGTTCGCGTCGAACACAGGATCGATCGAGGTCGTGGCGGTGCAGATAATGTCCGCGTTCCGAAGCTCCGTGGGAGACTCAGCACAGACGACGCGGATGCCCAGCCGAGCCGACATCTGTTCGGCAAACGTCTCGGCGCTGTCCTCAGGGCGAGAGTAGACATAAGCAATATCCAGATTGCGCACTTCAGCGATGGCTTCAAGTTGCGTCTCTGCCTGTGGTCCTGCGCCGAAGATTGCAGCCACGGATGAGTCGGCATTGGCCAGTAGATCTGTTGCCAGCCCGGAGGCCGCACCCGTACGGATGGCCGTCAGCCGTTCCGCATCCATCATCGCCACGGGTTCACCGGTATCGTCATTGATAACGATCATCAACCCCTGGATCGTCGGCAGAGAACGCGCCGGATTGCGATCCTGAATTGAGACAATCTTCAGTCCGATACTGGATTCATTCGGAAGATGGCCCGGCATGATCAAGACGCCGCACCCGGTCTTTTCGGCATCGATCCTCGTCCTCAGCGGGACGTGCGCCTCCCCTGCCGACAGCTGCACGAACGCATCCCGCATCAGGTCGATAGCGGTCTTCATGGAGAGCACCGCTGCGACATCATCACCCGAAAGGACACGGATTTTCATAGCGCTATCGAAGAAGGAATCCCGTCGACATCGGGTCGGCGGGATCTATGACAAACTCGTGACGGCCCGTGATGAACGCACGACCCTCTACCTCGGGAATAATCGCGTCGCGTCCTCCGAATGAGTCTTCCGACACGGCCCTGACACGAAATCGACTCCCGATAATACTCTCGATCTCGATCCAGTTGCCAAGTTCGATCTCACGACGCGCATGATGAATGGCAGCGCGGGCGCTGACACCGGTGCCCGTCGGACTTCGGTCTACCTCGCCATCTGCGAATACACATACGTTGCGACTGTGCACACCTTTGGTGCTCACAGGTGCAGTGAAAATCGTTCCATACAGGAATCCAAGATCCTCGTCGTTCGGATGCGAAATCGTTCTGCTTCTTGTTATGGCACGCTTGATGGCCATTCCGGTATCTATCAGCGCGCGGTAGTTGTCCGGGGTACAATCAAGTCCGACATCCGCGGCGTTCACGATGGCGTAGTACGCGCCACCGAACGCAAGATCGTAGCGCACTTCTCCGAGCCCCGCAATGGAGATGTATTCGTCCAGACCTTCGACGTAGGAGGATACGTTGGTGAACGTCACCTTCTCCACTCTGCCGTCTCGAGTGTGCCCCCTGGCTGTAACGAGACCGGCCGGCGTGTCGATTCGGATTTCCGTCTCAGATCCCGTGATCGGCATCACTCCAGTCTCCAGGACGACAGTGACGATTGCGATGATGCCGTGACCGCACATCGTGGAGTATCCCTCGTTGTGGAGGAACAGCACTCCGAAGTCAGCATCTGCTGTTGCCGAAGGAATAATGAGGCAGCCATACATATCGGCGTGTCCACGCGGCTCCCACATCAACATCTTGCGGAGATGATCATGGTGGTCTCTGACGTAGCGTCGCACATCCAGAACGGCGCCCTTTGTCAGATCCGGGAATCCATCGACCACGACACGCAGCGGTTCTCCGGCGGTGTGCGCGTCAATGGAGACGATGCGCGGCCACTGCGACGGGGCTTGCCAGGTAACAGCAGGATTCAGGTCCACTTCAGATCACCGATAAAGGCGCAAGTGGACTTCGTCAAAACGTAATCCAGATATCCGGTGGAATACTTGGACATAGTTGACTAGTCTGAGAAGGCGTCAGCGAAGAATGCTTTCATCTTGTCCCACGACTGACGATCGGCGTCAGGGTTGTACGCCAGCGGAAGCTCGAATCGTGCAGCGGCTGAGTCCGCAGCGGGATTTGTGAAACCGTGTGTGGCGTCATCATAGACCACGACTTCGTAGTCAGCTCCGGCCGCATCCATCTCATTTCGGAAGGCTTGCACCTGCTCGGCAGGAGCCATCGGATCCAATCCGCCATGAAGCACGAGAATGCTTCCTGAGATGGCTCCCCTGGCAGCTGGCGCGGCCGTGCCAAGTCCGCCATGGAAACTGGCTACGCCGTCGAGATCGACACCTCTCCGGGCCATCTCCAGAACGACGCTACCACCGAAGCAGTAGCCTATAGCTCCGATGCGTTCGGCGTCAATCGTCTCGTGTCTTGCCAGAAGCGCTCGAGCTGCTTCGAAGCGCGCACGAGCTTCGTCCATGTCGCTGCCGATCTGTTGTGCGAACGCCATAGCGTCGTCGGGATGCTCGGCTGTCTTGCCGTCGCCGTACATGTCGATGGCCAGTGCGGTGTAACCGAGCTCAGCAAGCATCTCCGCGCGCCGACGACTGTATTCGTTGTGACCCCACCATTCGTGCACGACAAGCACTCCAGGCCTCTGGCCGTCGATCGACGAGTCATAGGCGAGATAGCCCTTCATCGTAACGTCGCCGGACGTATAGTCGATCTGTTGTGTGACAATCGAAGTTGCCGCGGAATCGTCAGCCATGTCCGGACGCTCCGCGTCTGTACACGCAGCGAGCAGCAGAATACTGATCGAATACAACCATAAGTTTTTGTTGTGCATAGAGTTATGGGATCTTTGGCTCATGTTAAGCGACAGTGTGTAGCACAAAATATACGCAGGCTCCGGTGCCTGTGCGTGGCGTTCGTATCACCACACGGGAATCGCGGACGGTCGGAATCGAAGACCCCGGCAGCATTCGTCGATTCAGTCCGGCTCGTCAGCGTCCACTACTCCCAGATTCCTGCCGGCGCCTGATACACCTGGCCGCCCTTCATCACAAAGACGACATCGTGCAGTGTCGTGATGTCGTCGATTGGATTCGCGCGAACGGCGATGAGATCGGCGAACTTACCGACCTCGATAC
>JABDKH010000092.1 GCA_013002345.1 Rhodothermales bacterium | reverse complement strand
CTCCCAGGGCATCCACGATGCCGACGGGCGCCTCACCGAGGTATCGGGCTACTTCCGCACCGGCGACCAGAGCCGACGCGAGACCTCCAAACCCGTTGAACGCGGCCACCAGTTCCGGCATTCCGGTCATGGCCACCTTGCGAGCCAGGATTGCACCTATGCCGCCGCCCACGACCAGACCGACGATCATCTCGACCGGCGTAAGGATTTGCTGGATAAACAGGGTAGCGACAGCGGCAATGAACATGCCGACCGCCGCAAGCTGGTTGCCGGCTCTGGCGGTCGCCGGCGAGGTGAGCCTCTTCAAGCCCAGGATGAAGAGAACCGCCGCCAGCAGGTAAATCAGGTCAATAATCTGCGTTTTCATAGCTTCGTGTTTTCACCTACGGAGTTCAGCTACCTGCTTTAGGCGCTGCCTTTTCCTGCGGCTTCTTCTTAAACATCTGCAACATTCGGTCGGTGACCATGAAGCCACCTACCACGTTAATCGTAGCGACGATGAGGGCCGCCACGCCGATCCACTTGGCCGCAACACCGCCGACCATGCCGGCCACAACGAGCGCGCCGACAATCGTGATGCCGCTTATGGCGTTGGCGCCCGACATCAGGGGGGTATGAAGCGTCTGCGGAACCTTGCTGATCACTTCAAAGCCGATGAAGCTCGCAAGTACGAAGACAATTAGGTTTTCAAGCATAGCCTGGTTTTCGTTTGTAGGTGCAATCGCTCTCTGTTCGTTACCCGGCGAGGAGCGACTTGACTCTT
The DNA here is from genome assembly GCA_013002345.1 of Rhodothermales bacterium. Classification (NCBI taxonomy): domain Bacteria; kingdom Pseudomonadati; phylum Rhodothermota; class Rhodothermia; order Rhodothermales; species Rhodothermales bacterium. The sequence goes on along the minus strand of JABDKH010000092.1, from coordinate 16,936 downwards.
TCATTTACCACATCGCCGCCGTGACACACGCACGAGCCGCCGATGATCTCATCATCAAAATCGAGAGAAAGCTCTCCCTCCTTTACCATTTCACCGGCGAGCGCCAGCAGCGTTCGCCCGTACATCTCACTGGCATGAATCGCCATCTCGGCCGGCAGGTTGGTCGGGCCGAGAATCGTGACGCCATTTGCATCGACGGTTTCACCCGCCTTCGTCAACGCGCAGTTCCCGCCGTTCGCTGCCGCGAGGTCGACGATGACTGACCCGGCATGCATGCCCTTGACGGCATTCTCCGTGATCAGAACAGGTGCGGGTCGCCCCGGGATCAGCGCGGTCGTCACGACCACATCGGCCTTCGCGATGTGCGGCTCCAGAAGTTCCGTCTGCCGCTTCGCCTTTTCTTCTGCCAGGGCCTTGGCGTAGCCGCCGGTATCTTCGGAGTCTTGCGTCTCGATCTCAAGTTCTACGAACCGGCCGCCGAGACTTTCAATCTGCTCTTTTACTTCAGCACGAATGTCGTAGGCGGACACGCGGGCTCCCAGTCGACGAGCTGTCGCAATGGCCTGCAGACCGGCAACTCCAGCTCCCAACACGAGGACATTTGCCGGCTTCACCGTGCCCGCTGCCGTAGTAAGAAGCGGGAAGAACTTGGGGAGTCGCTCGGCGGCCAGGAGCACGGCACGGTAGCCGCCTATGGATCCCATGGCCGAGAGCGCATCCATCGTCTGTGCCCGGGAAATTCGCGGAACGAGCTCCATCGCAAATGCGCTCGCCCCGGCAGCCGCCAGGTCCCTCGCCACCTGCGGCTGATCCAGCGGTGACAGAAAGCCGATGAGAACAGCCCCTTTCTTGAGTCCTTTGATCTCCTCGGCGGAGGGCGGTTGCACTTTGAGTACAATGTCTGCTCCGAGCGCCTCGGCGCGACTCACAATACGGGCTCCTTTTTCTTCAAAGTCGGAGTCTGTATAACAGGCTGCGTCTCCCGCTCCTTTCTCCAGGAGGATGTCCATTCCAGCCTTCTGGAATCGCTGAACCAGTTCCGGCACTGCCGCAACTCGCCGTTCTCCGGCGACCGATTCTTTTGGAACTCCTACACTTATTGCCATAGCGAACTAGATTTTTGATGCTGTATCCGGCCGCTGGCCGGCTACGAGATGATTAACTGTCTCGCGCACTATCCCCGCTTCCGTTCAAACTCGTCCATGAACGCCACCAGGTCGTCGACGGCCTTCTCGGGGCAGGCGTTGTAAATGGATGCCCGAATTCCGCCGACGGATCTGTGACCCTTGAGGGACACCATATCATTGGCAGCGGCTTCCTGGATGAATACCGGCTCCAGATCGTTGTCCTTCAGTCTGAACGTGACGTTCATTTTGGAGCGCGAGTCGGCCGTAGCCGTACCCTTGTAAAATTCCGATCGATCGATTCGCTCGTAGAGCCGCCCCGCCTTCCGACTGTTGACCTCTGCAATAGCCTTGACGCCGCCCAGCGCGTCCAGCCAGCGCAGAACCTTCTCCACCATATAGACGGCGAATACCGGCGGCGTGTGAAACAGCTTGTCTACGTGGGTCCCATAGTCGAGAATGGTCGGGAGTGCCGCATTCTTACGGGCATGAAATCCGTCTCGCAAGAGGACAACCGTCACGCCCGCCGGTCCGATGTTCTTCTGCGCACCCGCATAGATGAGCCCATAACGATCGACATCCAGAGGCCGACTCAGGAAATCACTTGACGCGTCACACACCAACGGGACTTCTACATCGGGTTCGGATTTGAACTGTGTCCCGAAGATGGTGTTGTTGGAAGTGAAATGGAGATAGGCGGCCGAGGAATTGAGATCCCACGTGTTCGGGGCGGGAATATGATTAAAGTTATCGCTTTCACTCGATGCGGCTATCCGTGCCTGCCCCACGCGGGTCGCTTCCTTCTGTGCCTTCTTCGCCCACGCTCCGGTGACGAGGTAGTCGGCTGAGCCATCCGCCGCCAAATAGTTCAGCGGTACCTGATAGAATTGCTGGGAAGCGCCACCCTGCAAGAACAGGATGTGCCAGTCGTCGCCAAGACCGAGCAGTTTTCTGAATAACGAACGAGTGGACTCCGCGATCTCAGTGTACGCCGGAGAACGATGACTGATTTCGAGGACGGATGCACCCACCGACCTGTAGACGGGCAATTCCTGGCGCGCTTCGTCAAGAACTGACTCGGGAAGAACACCCGGACCGGCCGAGAAGTTGTGTACGCGTTTACCTGCCATGACGGTTACCAGTAGTTGTGTCGACTCAGAAAAGTCGACGTGCTATGTAGCGTATTCCTTTAGATAGCGTGAGGATCACAGGTCCACCAGTGTTACTGCAAGTACGTCCTCATTGGCCGCGATTCGATCGACTACAGATTGTTCGACGACACCGTGAAACCGAATCTTCGCAACGGCCGCTCGGGCTCCCTGGAAAACGCGATTCTCCATCTCCTGCACATTCCACTCCGCTGCTTTGCATTCGTCGAGAACCGCGGCAAGCACACCGACCTTGTCGATGTGGCGAACCGTGATCATATGAGTCGCCGGCGTCCGTAGCGCGATGTTAACGCAATTCGAGACCACTCCCTTCTCGGCGTACTGCCGAATCACGCGTTCAGCCTCCTCGGCAATCGCGACCTGCGCCTGTGTCGTACTCGCTCCGATGTGATGTGTGAGATACACTTCCGCATGCGCGGCAAGCGGGTGGCTGAAGTCTCCTTCCTTGAACGACGGTTCGTTCGAGAACACATCAAGCCCCACGCGAATGCCTTTGTTGCGCATGGCCCACATGAGCGCGTCCTCGTCAACGACGGAGCTCCTAGTCGTATTGATAAAGAAGGCCCCGTCTTTCATCGCAGTAAAGAGTGTTCGGTCCGCGAGATTGGCTGTCTCAGGTGTGGCTGCCACATGGAGCGTGACGATATCCGATTGCTCAGCGACCGCTACCGGCGTCTCCGCAAAATCGAAACCGAGTGTCGCTGCATCGTCCGGCGTGAGCGAGCGACTCCAGGCGACGACACGCATCCCGAAGGCCTGCGCTCTGCGCGCTACTTCTCTCCCGATACTCCCGAGGCCGATGATACCGATGGTCTTGCCCTTGAGGCCCTCTGCCTTTGAATACCCTGCCTTGTTCCATCGGCCTTCCCGCGCGTCCATCACGTTGTCGGCAATCTTGCGGTCGAGGGCGACGATAAGACCCATCGTCAATTCAGCCACAGCGACGGCGTTCTTGCCGGGACAATTGGACACGAAGGTTCCGCGTGCGGATGCCTCGGCGACATCGATGTTGTCGTAGCCCGCACCGGCGCGAACAATCAACTCGATATTCCCTGCCGCCATGGCAGCAGCAGGTACTTTCGTGGAACGGACGACCAAAATCTGCGGCTTCACATCAGCGATCGTCTGGACCAGTTCGTCACCCGTCGCTGTCGGCGCGACGACTACGTTGAAGCCGCGGGTCTGAAGCGCATCAACAACGCTCCGTTCGAGCTTGTCTGCTATCAGAATGGTCATGTCAGCATCCTCTGGCCAAACGGATGAACCAGTAATCCGCTTCTCAGCTTTGGCTCAAACCAGGTCGATTTTGGTGGCATAAGTTCGCCGGCATCGGATACTGATACCAGCTCGTCGATGCCCGTTGCGTACATGGAGATAGCGGCAGCGGCCTTGCCTGAGTTGACCAGTCTCTCCAGTTCCGACGTTCCCCGGATGCCTCCAACGAAGTCAATCCGTGCGTCTCGACGCGGGTCCGTGATTCCAAGCACAGGTTCCAGAACGAATTCGCCCAGTCGCGCAACGTCAAGATTGCTGGCCGCGCCGGATGCGCTGCTAACCGGCAGCTCCATCTGATACCAGGATCCGTTCACGTACAGGCACACATTGCCCTTTCCGCCCGGGGTCGCCGCATTGGACGGAACGAGTCCGTACCGCTCGGACAGGACATTCAGGAACCTCTCACTGTCCGACGGTAGCTCCCTTATTATGCGGTTGTAAGGCATGATGAGCATATTGCTCATCGGGAACAGAACGGCCGGGAAGAACCCGACTTCTGGAGCAGAGTCGATGCCGCCACCTTCGGCGACGTCCGCGGCGGCGCGACTTGCGGCCTTGCAACGGTGGTGACCATCGGCTACATAGAGTTTTGGAATTGAGCTAAACAGCTCGACCAGGTCTCCGGGACTCGGGATCCTCCACACAGTGTGCCCTACACCGTCTTCCGAAGTGAAGTCATACAGGGGCGCTTGCTCAGTCGCCGCAGTGACGATCTCATCGACGCGGGACTCGTCGCGGTACGTCAGCATGACAGGCTCGGCGTGTGCCTCCTGCTCGAGGATGTGCCGGGTACGATCGTCCTCCTTCGCCGGGCGGGTCAACTCATGTTTCAGAATTACGTTTGCGTCGTAATCCTTCACAGAAACGCAACCAAAAATGCCCGTTTGCGCTCGGCCATCCATGGTCAGCCGATATATATAGACTGACGGGGCGTCTTCTACGAGCGTATAGTCGCTTTTGGCGAAGCGCAACATATTGTCGCGGCCCATCTGATAGACCGCGTCGGCGTGCTCGTCGGTACCGGGAGGCAGATCAATCTCCGGGCGAATCACATGTAGGAAACTGTGGTCGTTGCCAGCGGCCAGTCGCCTGGCTTCGTCGGTACTCACCACGTCGTACGGGACGGACGCGATGCGTTCGGCGTGAGTGGGCTTGGGTCGTAGAGCGCGAAATGCGTGGAGCGTGGCCATAACTCGAACGCTAATGACAGCGTGCCGAACAGTGGGAACGGCGGAGCCGCTTGTAAACCGAGCGCATAGTAAGAACCGCAGGCCCAAATCGACTCGAAAATTGTGTCAATAAGGCTCGCAGTTTTCAAGGACGTGGTGGACCAGTCGCTGCCCGGGACACGCACCATCTGCCCGCAGTGCCGATCGCGTCGGTTTGAAATCGCTGTGAGATGCCGTATATTCGGCGTTCTATCGCGGGGTGGAGCAGCTGGTAGCTCACCGGGCTCATAACCCGGAGGTCGCGGGTTCGAATCCCGCCCCCGCCACAAGAAGCCGTGTCACCCCCAGGGTACGCGGCTTTCTCTTTTGTGGCAGACCGGAGGCCTCTCGCTTCGGCCGCACCCATCCGCCGTCGCCGACAAGCCTGAACATGCGGCGGTCGGCCATGCGCAGACCAGCACCGTTGCCCCGGGTCAACGACCCGCTTGCCCGGACTCGTCCGACGAGCGCAGCGGATGGCAATCCGAGTTATCCGCTCACTTCCGCCAGCTCTCCGTTCGTCGTCTTGCCCAGAAGCACGGGTTCGTCGATCGTGAGCATGCCAAGCTTCTCCTTGACCATCAGCTTGATCGCGTCGTGATCTGATGCATTGTCCCGGAGCCACTGCTTCGCGGCCTCGCGCCCCTGTCCCACCTTGACTTCACCGTACGCGTACCACGAACCGCTCTTCTGCATGATTTCGTGATCGACCGCCAGGTCGACCAGCTCGCCGATTGACGAAATCCCTTCACCGTATATGATGTCGAACTCCGCATTCTTGAACGGCGGAGCCACCTTGTTCTTGACGACTTTCACGCGCGTCCGATTTCCCACGATTTCAACACCATCCTTGATGGCGCCGATACGACGGATGTCGAGTCGAACCGAGGAATAGAACTTGAGCGCCCGTCCACCGGTCGTCGTTTCTGGATTCCCGAACACGACGCCAATCTTCTCTCGAATCTGGTTGATGAAGATTAGACAGGTCTTTGTGCGGTTGATAGACCCGGTCAGCTTCCGAAGCGCCTGACTCATCAGACGAGCCTGAAGGCCCATGTGGCTGTCGCCCATATCACCTTCAATCTCGGCCTGGGGAACGAGCGCAGCCACGGAGTCAATTACGATGGCATCCAGTGCACCGCTTCTGACCAGCGTGTCGCATATGTTCAACGCCTGCTCACCTGTGTCGGGCTGTGACACGAGCAGCGAATCGGTATCGACGCCCAGCTTCGCCGCGTAGCTCGCGTCGAACGCATGCTCCGCGTCAAGGAACGCACACATCCCGCCGAGACGCTGCGCCTCTGCAATAATGTGCGTCGCCAGCGTTGTCTTTCCCGAGGATTCCGGTCCAAAGATCTCCGTGACGCGTCCCCTCGGAACACCGCCGACGCCAAGAGCGGCGTCGAGGGCCAAAGACCCCGTCGGAATCTTGTCGATCGTGACGGCAGGTGAATCGCCAAGTCTCATGATTGCACCTTTGCCAAAGTTCTTCTCGATCTGTTTGATTGCGAGATCAAGCGCCTTGGTCTTTGCAGGATCTGGTGAGGACATCCGCTTCGTACTCCGTTTTTTTGTGTTCTTTTCTCAGGTGGCTACGCCATCAAGGCCATCAAGCCGTCGACCCGCCAAACATATTCCGACCGGCTGACAGCCCTGTGTCATATTATAGTGACACATATCTTACACATAATATAACTCCAATTCGCAAACTGTCCATAATTCCCGCACATATAATGCGATTTCGCCATTCAGACCGCCTCGCGGCCGCCGGAATCCGCCTCCATCAAGCGGCGGCGCAACAGGTCCAGAGTAGCCGCGACCGCTCGCTGCTTGTTCTTCAGACGGTCCTGGCCGAGACTCAGCTGCCGCGCTTCCTCGCCGTGCCGGTCGACATACGCGATCCATACCGTGCCAACCGGCTTTGAGGGTGTGCCCCCGGCCGGACCCAGAATGCCTGTAGTGGACAGTCCGACATCGGCTCCCGAAAGCAGGCGCACTCCGCGAGCCATGCCGGTGGCCACGGCCTCGCTAACTGCACCGTGCTCGACTATCACCGAATCCTCAACCTTCAAGACGTCGCGCTTCAACCTGTTACTGTAGGCGACCACACCCCCCGCGACGTACACGGAGGCGCCAGCCACATTCGTCAGCAGGTTGCAGATCGCACCACCCGTGCAGCTCTCGGCCACGGCTACGGTCTGGCCCGATCGTTCAAGCATCTTCCCGACCACCGCCTCGAGACGATCCTCACCGCGACCATACACGTGGACACCGGCGAGGTCCGTCAATCGGTTCGCAAGGCGCTCGGCCGCCTCACCGGTGCCGCCGTGCTCCAGCCGCTCGGTGATCCGAAGCCGCACACCGAAAAGCGAAGGCAAGTAGGCCAGCGAGAGTATATCGGAAAGCCCCTCTACCTCAGCAGCCAGCAGCTCCTGTAAGTGCGACTCCCCGATGCCTGTCGTCTGAAGCGTGATCTGCCGTACCGGACTCTTCGTGAGCGGCTCCAGGCGCGGCCGAACCTGCTCCTCCATCATCGACTTCATCTCGCCCGGCACGCCCGGCAAAACCGCGATCGCCTTCGGACCCGACTCGGCCACCCAGCTTTTCCAGAACCCGGGCGCCGTACCGACACGGTTTGCGAGTACCTCCATGCCGTCCGGTATCATGGCCTGGATCCGATTCCTCTCCGGGACCGTCATACCCCGCTGAGAGAATCGACGCTCGATCAGGCCAAACCATTTCTCCTCCAGGTGCAGACCGACTCCCAGGAAGCGCGCCACCGCATGTCGCGTCACGTCGTCGTGCGTCGGCCCGAGGCCACCGGTGACCACCACCAGATCGCTGAGGGAGAACGCGTCGCATAATTCCGTGTCGATCAGTTCGATCGAGTCGCCAACGACAACGGACCGGACCGGCATCATCCCGATTCCTGTCAGATACTCGCCCAGCCACGCAGCGTTGGTGTTGACCACCTGGCCGACGAGCAACTCATCCCCCACCGATACGAGTGTGACGGACATCGGATCAGTCTCCGTCCGTGGACGAGCCGGCTGACAACTGCCGATGCCACACCTGAAGCATCTCGACGTCGTCGTCCGTCAGCGATCCATCCTCACGTGCCGCCGCAACCACCGCTCGGAAATCCGACAGCGTATGGAGCGGGATTCCGGCCTCCTTGAATGCGATGGATGCAGCGCGCAGGCCGTAGGTGAAGATCGCCATCACGGCGACCACCTCAGCCCGCATGTCGCGCAGCGCGTGCACGGCCTCGAGACTCGAGCCACCGGTCGACACAAGATCCTCGATCACGACGACGCGCGCGCCCGGATCCAGCCTGCCTTCCACCTTGTTGCGGCGACCGTGCTGCTTCGCCGAACCGCGAACGTAGGCCATGGGCAGATCGAGGACATCGGCGAGCCATGCGGCATGCGGAATGCCGGCGGTGGCGGTGCCGACGATCGCGTCGACCTCGAGCCGCTCCTCCTCGATGATCGCAGCAAAGCCATCTGCGATCACGCGCCTTACACCAGGATGACTCATCGTGAGTCGATTGTCGACATAAATTGGCGACTTGATTCCGGAGGCCCAGGTAAAAGGCTGGCCCGGAGAAAACACGACGGCCCCGATCCGCAGCAGTTCGCGCGCGACTCGCTGACTTACCTCCTCACGCTGACTCATGCGGCATGGCGGGTAACGTGAAGAGATAAATCAGCCCGGTGGCGGCCGTGATGACGGCGACCGCGGCGGCAAGAACGTAGAGGATGGTGGTTCCGAGGATCCATGCACCGATATCGCCGGGAAAGCCGGGCAAACGGGCTGCAAGCAGGATCGTCAGCGTGCCGATAAGGAACGTGAGTTGAGCCACCGTTTTTAGTTTGGCGATCCCCAGCGTCCGCAGCGATTGACCTCTGGATTCCACCCAGGATCGCAAAGCCGTAACGAACATGGCGCGGATTGCGATCACCACGACAACCCACACGGGAACGATCGCGGGATACTTGTAGGCAAGCACGATAAACGTCCCGATCACGAGCACCTTGTCGGCCAGGGGATCCAGAAACTGACCGAGTCGTGACGGCACCTCGAGCCTGCGCGCCAGGCTTCCGTCCACGTAGTCGGAGATGGCGGCAATGATGAAGAGAGCCCAGGCCCAGAACAGTGCGGAAGTGGACGGACGAAGCAGAAACACCAGCACGGCCGGCGTCACAAGGATGCGGAGGATGGTAATCGTATTCGGGAGATACTTCATCTTCGAGACAGCCGTGGCGGAGCCTAAATATACGGGTAACCGGATAACCCGATCTTCGACAATGTATGCAGATTTGACCTGCCTTTGCGGTCCGTAAACCCGCCAAATCGTCTGACGGAGACTGATCTGACGACATTGTATGCCATGTTGTCTGCTATCCGAGAATGGCACCGTTGTTGATCTCACGGCCGATGAACGTGCTGAGCTGCAGGCTGCCCCACTGGAGGCACGACTGTCTGTGTCAGCCGGGACTCCATCCATCATACTTCAGTCTGTCAGCATTATGAGCAAGATTATCGGTATCGACCTTGGAACGACGAACTCGGTCGTAGCCGTCATGGAAGGCGGCGAGCCCGTCGTCATTACGAATGCAGAGGGCGCACGCACGACACCGTCTGTTGTGGCGTTCAAGAAGGACGGCGAGCGACTCGTGGGTGCCCCCGCCAAGCGGCAGGCTATTACGAATCCGCAGAACACCGTCTTCTCCATCAAACGCTTTATGGGGCGTCGGTACGACGAGGTGACGGAAGAGATGAAGACCGTCCCGTACGAGGTGAAGAGCGGAGACAACAACACGGCTCGCGTAAACATCGGCGACCGGGTGTACACGCCGCAGGAGATCTCGGCCATGATCCTGCAGAAGTTGAAGCAAACGGCCGAAGACTATCTAGGCGAGAAGGTGCACGAAGCTGTCATCACGGTGCCCGCCTATTTTAACGACGCCCAGCGCACCGCGACCAAGGAGGCTGGAGAGATCGCAGGCCTCAAGGTTCGGAGAATCATCAACGAGCCAACCGCTGCATCCCTCGCGTACGGACTGGACAAGAAGGATCATGAGGCAACGATCGCGGTGTTCGACCTCGGCGGCGGCACGTACGACATTTCGGTTCTCGATCTGGGCGAGGGTGTGTTCGAGGTGAAGTCGACGAACGGAGACACGCACCTGGGTGGTGACGACTTTGATCAGCGACTCATCAACTTCATTGCGGACGAATTCAAGAAGGACGAAGGCATCGATCTCCGTGGTGATGCGATGGCGCTGCAGCGATTGAAGGAAGCCGCGGAGAAGGCCAAGATCGAACTTTCCAGTTCGACACAGACGACGATCAATCTTCCGTTCATCACGGCGACGCAGGACGGTCCGAAGCATCTGACCATGGACATGACGCGCGCCAAATTCGAACAGCTGGTGCACGACCTGGTCGAGCGGACGATTCCGCCCATGCAGAAGGCGCTGAAGGAAGCCGGGCTGTCCAAGACCGACATACACGAGGTCATTCTCGTCGGTGGGTCAACACGGATCCCGCTTGTACAGCAGACGGTCGAAGAGTTCTTTGGCAAGAAGCCTAACCGGTCGGTCAATCCGGACGAAGTCGTGGCCGTCGGCGCCGCAATTCAGGGTGGAGTATTGTCGGGAGATGTTTCTGACGTGCTGTTGCTTGATGTAACGCCGCTGAACCTCGGAATCGAAACGCTTGGCGGCGTGATGACGAATATGATCCAGGCGAACACGACGATTCCGACGCGCAAGAACGAGATTTTCTCGACGGCGTCCGACAACCAGCCTTCCGTGGAAATCCACGTGTTGCAGGGTGACCGTTCAATGGCGAACGACAACCGGACGATTGGCAAGTTCCATCTTGACGGAATCCCGCCTGCACCGCGCGGTATGCCGCAGGTCGAAGTCACGTTTGACATCGACGCCGACGGTATCCTGCACGTGGCGGCGAAAGACAAGACGACCGGCAAGGAGCAGTCGATCCGGATCGAGGCCTCGAGCGGTCTGACCGATTCGGAGATCGAGAAGATGAGGACGGACGCCAAGGCCCATGCCGACGAGGACAAGAAGAAGCGCGACGAGGTCGACAAGGTCAACACGGCCGACTCGCTCATCTTCACCTCGGAAAAGAACCTTGCCGAGTATGGCGACAAACTCCCGGCCGAGAAGAAGGCGAAGATCGAGAGTGCGCTCGAACGACTCAAGGAGGCCCATAAGGCCCGGAATCTTGCCGAAATCGAATCGTCGATGCAGCAGTTGAATGAGGCCTGGAATGAGGCCAGTCAGGATCTGTACGAGGCTCAGCAGCAGACGACCGGCGAAGAGGCCGGCGGGGACGGGGCCGCAGGCGAAGAGCCCGAGGCCGAAGTCCGAGACGCGGACTACGAGGTCGTCGAAGACGAAGAGGAGAAGTCGTAGGTTCACCTACCCAGGCGGGTAGTTTCTATATAGATTGGAAGGGGTTCTGCATTCGTGTGGGACCCCTTCTTTTTTACGGCTCATCCGTCAGATGCCGAACAGGGCCGAGGCGTTCGCGCTTGTGATCCGCGCCACCTCGTCGACCGATAGCTCCATCACCTCCGCCAACTTCTCGGCGACGAGTCTCACGTAGGCCGGCTCGTTGCGTTTGCCGCGGTACGGCGCCGGTGCGAGAAACGGAGCGTCCGTCTCTAGCACGATCCTGTCGATCGGGAGCTCACGTACGACGTCGGCGACGCCGCTGTTCTTGAATGTCAGCGTGCCGCCGATCCCGAAGTGAAAGCCGAGATCCAGGATTGGCCCGGCGAGCTCCGCCGGGCCACCGAAGCAATGAAACACGCCGCGGAGGCGTTCCGGTGTCGGGCTGGCGCGCTTCTCCTCCTGCAGAATCCGAACAAGGTCCTCCCCCGCCTCGCGATTGTGCAAGATCAGCGGGAGGTCTCTGTCGATGGCGAGTCTCGCATGCAGGCGCAAGAACTCCTGCTGACGCTCGTCGAACGACCGGTCCCAGTAGTAATCGAGTCCGCTCTCTCCCACTGCCACAACGCGGGGATCGTTGCACAGCTCGACAACCTCCGCGAAATCATGGTCCGACGCGTCCTTCGTCTCCGACGGGTGGATGGCGGCCATGGCATATACGCCGTCGTAGCGCTCGCCCAGATCGAGTGCGTCGTGAATGGATTGAATATCGATGGCCGGCAAAAGCAGCTTTTTGACGCCTGCCTCGTACGCCCTCATGATGGCAGCGTCACGGTCGTCGTCGAACTTCTCGTGGTAGATATGGACGTGCGTATCGATCAGCATGGTATAGTATCGGGAGAAAACGACTCGCGGCGGCCAGGGCACTGTACGAGCCCCCCCTGATTCCGGCGGGTGGTCAACTGTTGATTTCGTAATACGTAAGCTGTAGCTACAGCCTGAATCATCGGTATCCGGACGTATGCACCACTCGTAACACAGTTTGACGAGCAGACGAAATATAGCGATCGCGCTCGCGCTCCTGCTTCCGGCGGTGGCGCTGGTCCCGCTCGGGATGGTCGCATTCGACTGGGCGCAGCTGTCTCTGGTCACTGCCGACAGTGCGGTGGGGACGGTCGACTCGCCCAGCTTCGACTGGATCGTCTGGGCCGACGAGGACGAACTGATCACGGCGGCGTACGTGTTTCCGCGCGGACCCGCCGCGGAGGCCGGACTTCGGACGGGCGATATCTTCTACATGCTGAATATGCAGCAATACTTTAGCACGGAGGTGTTAAAGACTGCTGTAGAAGGAGTTGGGCCGGGTGAGAGTGTCGTATACAACGTCTTTCGTGATCGTGAGGCGGTCCGGGCCCGGGTCCGGCTCACGGCATATCCGACGTTCCTGTATCCCATCTCCCCGGCGCTCTGGAATTTCTCGCTCTGGGGATTCATGCTGGCGGCATTCATTCACGTGCTCGGGCTGATTGTTGTCATTCCTCTGGCTATTCGCAGCAGGTACGCGCGGTCGTCGCTGGTCCTGATTTTCGTCTCGGCCCTGTGGATCATCGGCAACACGGTTCGCCTTTTCGCACTGACACTCCTGGGCCCGCCGCTGCCGGGTACGACATACGCGACCGTCTTCCAGGCTATGACTCTGATCGGGCTTGTGGGATGGATCGGTTTTCCGTTCTTGCTGGTGCGGACGGTCGCCTCGGGTACCGACATAGCGAATTCAGCAGCGATGGGAGCCATTCGGCCACTTCTCATGGCTCCTGCCATTATTCTCGCCGCGCTCGCCATCGTCACCGGTGCACTCGGTCACGTCGGTCCCCTGACGCTTGATCGACTCGTCTCCCCCATCCTCTTCTACGCCTGCTGCTACCTCGCCCTCGCGGCGTGTCTTGCATTGCTCTGCTACACGTCCGAGTCGCGTAATGAGGCGCCTACCGGTAGTCGCAGCCGCGTGGGTAACGGGATCATGCTTGTGCTCGCGGCTCTGGCGGCCATGTCCGTCCTGGGCGTTGTGCCGGTCCTCGATGCGGTCACCGAAGCAACAGCCGGCTGGTTCGTGATTGGAGCGCAGCTACTGTCGACCGTTCCTGTCATTCTCGTATCTCTCACGACCTTGCGCTATGGGCGGATCGACCGCGTATTCGCGCGGTCGCTGACGTACCTGACGGTACTGGGTCTGATCTTCTTCGCGTTCGTGGGCGGAATGGGACTTTTGGATCCGATGGTCACCGAGAGAGGATGGCCCCGCAACATTGTCGCCGGGGTTGTCGTGGTCGTGATGCTGCTCGTGTTCGAGCGCGTCGCACGACAGACGCGCAGCTATTTCACCCAGTTCTTTGCCACCGATCGCGAGCGGGCCGCGCGACTCCTTGATCGATTCCAGGAATCCACGGGCGAGTACATCGACGTGGACAGTCTTCTGGCGCAATCGATTGATGTCGTCGGCCAAGCCCTGAACGCACGGTCCGCTGTGATCTTCGTTCGGCCCGGTGACGTCGATGATCGCTGGCTGACGGCATCCTATCATCCCGAACCCCCGTACCTCACCGAGCGAATTGCAGATCGTCTCTGGGGCGAGATTCGCGAGCACCCGGTTCCGTGGGCTGCGAACGCCGAGCTCGGAATGCGGAGCCTGTCCCGGGAGAATTCGGAATTCCTGACCGACCTGGGCGCTGTCGTGATCGTCCCGATTCGCGGCAAGGACCGGCCGATGGGTCTTCTCGCCCTTGGACGAAAGGCCGAGCGTAGGGCCGTCTATAATCTGGAAGACATCGACCGACTTCGTTCGTTCGCCGGGCACCTTGCGATCGCGATCGAGCGGCTGACACTCGTCGAGCGGCAGCAACAGTTGATCCGGGAGACGTCGGATGCGCAGCTCAGGGCACTGCGCGCTCAGATCAATCCCCACTTCCTGTTCAATGCGCTCAACACGATTGTCGCATCGATTGACGAGCGACCGGATCTGGCCGAGAAGACGGTAGAGAATCTGGCCTCCATCTTCCGATATATTCTACAGACGGAGGATCGGCCGTTCGTTCCGCTCCGGGAGGAGCTGTCTCTCGTCCGCCACTACCTTGAGATCGAGAAGGCGCGCTTCGGTGACAAGTTGCACGTGGATATCCAGACCGACGAAGGTATTCTCGATATCCAGATTCCCGCCTTCGTGGTACAGACGCTCGTGGAGAACGCCGTGAAGCATGGGCTTGAGCGAACGCGCGACGGAGGTCAGGTGAGCATTGAGTGCCGCACAAATCCGGAAGGCCTTCGGATCGAGGTACGCGACACCGGGGTCGGGATTCCGATCCTGTTTGATGCCGACCACGACTCAACATCGGAGGCGTATTCCTTCTTCGGCATCGGACTCAATAATATCACGGCCCGGCTGGGCTATCTGTACGATCGTTCGGATCTGATGTCGATTACGAGTGCGCCGGGCGAGGGTACCACCGTAACGGTGCTTGTGCCGAACGGGACATCGCCGGATCGACATACAGACTCGTCTGACGGAAGATTCGAGTCACATACGCGTCAATAAACATCAAGAATCATGTTGCAGGCCTACATCGTGGATGACGAGGCTCCCGCGCGGAGCCGCCTCCGAAAGTTGCTCAAACCGTTGGTCGACGGTGGACGCGTTAAGGTGATCGGCGAGGCTGCGGACGGGTTTGAAGCGCTCGCCGCGTTCGAGAAGCAAGGCGCGGAGCTGCTGTTTCTCGACATCAACATGCCGGAGCTGGATGGCTTTGGAGTTCTGGAAAGGCTGTCGCCAGAGAACCGGCCCTTCGTGGTTTTCACGACGGCTTTCGACGAGTATGCGATCAAGGCGTTCGAGGCGAACGCGGTCGACTATTTGCTCAAACCGATTTCGCGCGAGCGACTGGAGGAGGCAGTGGTGCGCGTTGAGTCGCTGTCGAAGGGCGGAAGCGGCACCGCGCAGAGTGACGAACGGATGGCGCAACTGCTCGACTGGCTCGACGAACAGGCGGAGGCGAAACTGTCGGCTTCAGGGCCGGCTGCGAAGGAGTATTTGAAGCAGATGTCGATCCCCTATCGGGATCGGATACTCATCGTACCTGTGGAAAGGCTGCTCTCGATAGAAATCGCGGAGGGTATCACGCGGCTGCACGTACTCGAGGAGCAGGACGTGGGACCGAAGCGGCGGATTCGGCAGCACATCGTCAGCTATACGCTGGAGCAGCTTGAAGCGAGGCTCGACCCCGCGGCATTCATGCGGGTGCACCGGTCGGCCATTGTTCAGCTGGGGCACATCACCGAGATGATGTCGTGGTTCAGCGGGCGGTACAAGCTGATCCTGACGGGTGGGCACGAGGTCATCGCCAGCCGCGAGCGATCGAAGCAGCTGAAGGAGCGACTGACGATGTAGGTGCTCAGAGTTTTTCCAGCAATGTGAGCCAGCGCGTCCATGCCCGTTCGTGCGCGACTGCGTTCGGGTCGCCTGCAGGCGCGGTTTCTCCGCGGCGCATGAATCCGTGACCCGCGCCATCATAGATGACGGGTTCATATTTCTTACTGGCGGCTTTCATGAGTTTTTCCGAGTCGGGAATGGTCGCGTTCACGCGGGCGTCGTCACCTCCGTAGAAGCCGAAGACCGGCGCGTTGATGCGGCCGATGGCGTCGGGGTCCGTCGGACCCGAGCCGTAGAAGACGAACGCTGCGTCGAGGCCGGATCGATTCGTGGCGAAGCGAAACGTCTGCGAGCCACCCCAGCAGAAGCCTGAGACGGAGACGCTGCCGTCGGCTGCGGGCAGGGATGCGACGTAGTCAGCGGCGGCATTCAGATCGGCCGTGACCTGATCGGGCGGAAGCTGATAGAGGGCTTCGCGGGCCGCGTCGGAGTCGGGGAAGTCACTCGTCTTTCCTCCTTCCGGTCCCATGCCGGACAGGAGGTCCGGGGCGATGGCGAGGTATCCGTGCTCGGCGAGCCGGTCGGCAACGCTGCGCACCCAGTCGTTGAGTCCGCGGTTCTCGTGGATGACAATGACGGCGGGTGCCGGCGTCTCCCTCTCGGGGTAGACGACGAAGGCGTGGACGATGCGGTCGCCCTGTGGGATGGCGCCCCACTCGTGGTGTCGCGGCGAGTCTTCGAGGCGCTGGAGG
The DNA here is from genome assembly GCA_013002345.1 of Rhodothermales bacterium. Classification (NCBI taxonomy): domain Bacteria; kingdom Pseudomonadati; phylum Rhodothermota; class Rhodothermia; order Rhodothermales; species Rhodothermales bacterium. The sequence continues at coordinate 563 of JABDKH010000092.1, read as the reverse complement.
GCCGGGTCCTGGGCTGCGGACGTGGATGGGTATAGGATTGAAAGTCCGAAAATGAGCAGCGTGATTCTCATGGCGAGTGGTATTGGTGGTCACCGTTTCGGATCGGCATACGCCGAATGGTCGCCCGGGGTCCGGCTGGTGGCGATCAGACGTCCAGGTCCAGCGGGCTGATGACCGGGATGCCCCGGTTGGCTATATGGGTGTAGATCATCGTCGTCTTGAGGTTGCGATGGCCGAGCAGGGTCTGGATGCGTCGGATGTCGGTGCCTGATTCGAGCAGGTGCGTGGCAAAGGAGTGGCGGAGCGTGTGACAGGTGGCGTGCTTCGTGATGCGTGAGGAGCGCACCGCCCGGGCGAGGTGCTTCTGGACGGTCGACGTCGACATGTGGAATCTGATTTCGGTGGAGCGTTCTGGAACCGTAGCTCGGATTCTGGACGGGAACACATATTGCCAGCCCCATTCCTGCGCGATGCCAGGGTATTTGCGGGCGAGTGCGTAGGGCAGTGGCGCGCGGCCGAAGCCTTCGGCGAGGTCCGACTGGTGCAGTGTGCGTGTTGTTTTG
>JABDKH010000091.1 GCA_013002345.1 Rhodothermales bacterium | reverse complement strand
GAGCGCTCAAATTGAAGCGCATGTTCCCGGTATCCAGGTTGCTCACCGTGCCATGGACCTCGTACTGGGTCCCGGCCGGTTTTGGCTCGATACGCGTCGCGACGATATTGCCGTTCGCATCGAACTGGCCGCTGACTTCGACGATCTGAGCGACGGCGACACCGTCCAGCGAAGCCGGGCTGAAGCTGTCGTCAAAGGACGTATCGGGGCTGACGCGGACGGTCTGTCCGAGCACGACGAGGCTGCCGGCTACAAGGTCGATACTCGCTACCGGTCCTTTGACCGTATCATCGAATATGACCTCATTCGCTGTACCGGTCGTGCCGTCATCACTAATGGTGCCTTTTACAGTCACGATCTGACCAACCCTGAGGTCGTCTTCGCTGCCGCTCGCATCGTTGACGGTAAATGTCGCGCTGGCAGTGTCATAGCGGACGCCGTTCGTTACGATGCTGCCGAAGGTCGATATCGGTCCGACGGCTATCCCGTTCCTGCCTATTCCGCCCGAGGGAGGTGGCTGCTGAACCGGTGGCTGCACGGACGATTCTCCTCCCGAACTGCCACCGCAGCCCGCAAGGATTGCCAGGATCAGCGCGGCGCACGCGCATGAGAGTGTTTTGATCTGTTTCATAGTGTTTACTCCTTGGAATTCTCTCTCTGAGTGGCAAACAGGCTGATTCCCACTCTTGCAGTTGCTTCGCCCGGGTTGTTGCCAGAGCGAGCGGCGAGCCAGTCGTCGACCTCTTCGAGAAAAGCCTGGCCACGTTTGTCCAGGTATTCGCGAAACTCCGGGATGACTGACACCGGGATGGAATCGTTGTCGGCGTAGCCGCCGAAGCGGAGGGTGCCACCCTCCTCCAGAAATACGTTGTTGTTCATAGTGCGAATCACGTCGTAGATCCGATCCGCCGCGAACATCAGGTTTTCATCGTCGTGCACGGCGGGCTGGTAGTAGCGGCTGAGCACTCTCAGCTCGCCATCGGCAGTCCGTGCAACGGCATTGGTTTTGATCAGTTCCTTGAGCATCGTGGGAACCGCGACGTCGCCACCGTAGGTTTCACAGAGCGCTTCGAAACTCGGCGCCGGACCGGACTCCGGAATTACCCGCGGCTCCAGGTTTGCGTCGACGTACGCAGGTCCCTGGAACCACCCTGAGAGCACCTTGGTCGCATCGTTCGTCTTGCGGGTCGGCGGCTCTTCGTGGGTCGCAAGCAGGTCTCTTTGCCGTTTGACCTCCTTGCGGCTTATTCCGGTCAGGATCGACACCCGCGAGACGTTCGTCGGCCGACCCCGAATTCCGTACTCGTCGGTCGCCGTTTCGACGAAGACCAATTTCGACAGGTCGGAGAATTCCTTCCACGTCATGCCGCATTTGAGCGTCATCGATGCCAGCGGCCGTAGAATCTGACGGCATATGGTGCGTACAACGGACTGTGAGTCTCTATCCATAGTTGGGGCAGTTTACCCCATTTGTGGAATTTTGCAAGCGAATGGCATATGGACCAGGAAAATCATAGGCTTAGCTCAATGCGATCGCTCACTATCCTGTTCTCCCTGCTCGCGATGCCGTGGCTCGCGAGCTGCGACTTTGGCGGAGGCGGGTCGTCGCTGGAGGACCAGACCCTCGTTCGTGGCAATGGCGGCGAGCCGGGCACGCTCGACCCGCTACTGGCCGACGACATACACGCGTTCAATGTGCTCGTCGATATGTACGAGGGCCTCGTCGCCGAGAGCGCAAACGGAGAGCTGATCCCGGGTGTTGCGAAAGGATGGAGCATCAGCGAGGACGGCAGGACGTACACGTTCGAGTTACGGACCGATGCCCGGTGGTCCAACGGTGACCGGATCGTAGCGCAGGACTTTGTCAGGTCCCTCGAATTGGCGACCGCCCCGGACACAATGGCTCCGTACGCGTTCCTGTTCCACGGTGTCGAAACGCACGTGGTAGCCGAATCCGACCACGAACTCGAGATTCGTCTGTCAAGGCGGTGGAGCGAACTGCCTTTCATTTTATCGATGCCCATCGCATTTCCGGTGCATCCCTCTGGCGATCGCACGATAGGCAACGGCGCCTACAAGCTCGTTTCCCGCAGCCCGGGTGGACAGATCCTGCTGCAAAAGAACGAGCACTACTGGGACACGGAGCGGGTCAGTGTCGGCTCGGTGGCTTATCTGCCAACCAGCGATTCGGTAGCCGAATTCAACATGTACAGGTCCGGAGAGCTGGACATTACGCACAATATTCCGAGTGAAATGGTGCAATCCGCTGTCGCACAACACGGCAACGAAGCCCGGTTGGCGCCATCTCTTGCGCTTTACTACATCGCGTTCGACCTCACGGAACCGCCCTTCGACGACCC
>JABDKH010000090.1 GCA_013002345.1 Rhodothermales bacterium | reverse complement strand
AAACCCAGTGAAGCGTCGCCTTGACTTTGCGGCCATCCGGTGCGTCACCGCCGCGGGTGGCCGGGTCGTATGTGCAGCGTAGTTCGTCGATCTCGCCCGTGTCTGGATTCTTGATTACCTCATTGCATGTCAAGAAGAAACCGTATCGAAGACGAACCTCCCGACCCGGTGCGAGCCGGTAGAACCTCCGCGGCGGATCCTCCATGAAGTCGTCTCGCTCGATGAAGATCGTACGACTGAAAGGCACCTTGCGCGATCCCTCGTTAGGCACATCGTGCGGCCAGTAGGGCGCGTCCAGCCATTCGGTTTCGCCTTCGGGGTAATTCGTGATCACCACTCGAAGAGGACGCAACACGGCCATGACGCGCGGGGCGCGATAGTTAAGATCATTGCGGATGCAGTATTCGAGAAGCGCTATGTCGATACGTGTGTCCGTCTTGACCACACCACTACGATCACACAGGTCTCGGATGGCCTCGGGTGTGACGCCTCTGCGGCGAAGTCCCGCAATGGTCCAGAGTCGTGGATCGTCCCAACCGTCGACGAGCCCCCCCCCAACGATTTGAAGCAGCTTGCGCTTGCTCATCACCATGTAGGACAGGTTCAGCCGATTAAACTCATGCTGGTATGGCCGAGGGGTCGCCCACGCCTTGTCGAGGACCCAGTCGTACAGCGCCCTGTTGTTCACAAACTCCAGCGTGCAAACCGAGTGCGTGATCCCTTCTATCGCGTCGGAAAGGGGATGGGCAAAATCGTACATCGGGTAGATGCACCAGTCGTCACCGCGCCGGTAGTGGTGGGCGTGACGAATCCTGTAGAGCAACGGGTCGCGCAGTTTCATGTTGGTCGACGACATGTCAATCTTGCCGCGAAGGACATGCTCTCCGTCCTTGAATTCGCCAGCGCGCATGCGTGTGAACAAGTCCAGGTTTTCTTCTGGAGAGCGATCGCGATACGGACTCTCGCTTCCCGGTTTCGTCACCGTCCCTCTGGTCTGACGAAGTTCATCGTCTGTCTGGCTGTCTACGTACGCGTTGCCGTCTTTGATGAGTTTGACGGCGCAGTCGAAGAGTTGCTCGAAATAGTCCGATGCGAAGTAGAGGCGGTCCTCCCAGTCGAACCCGAGCCACTTGATGTCGCGGATTATCGCGGCTACGTATTCGGGATCCTCGGTCTCCGGATTCGTGTCATCGAAGCGCAGGTTGCAGATCCCATTGTAGTCCGCAGCCAGGCCGAAGTTGAGACAGATCGACTTGGCATGGCCAATGTGCAGGTACCCGTTGGGTTCGGGTGGAAACCGGGTAACAACACGGCCGCCGTACTTGTTTGTCGCGATATCCTCATCGATGATGTCGCGAATAAAGTTGGTCGCGCCGCCGCCGTCGGACTCGGGCACTGGAGTGTGGTCACTCATTGGTTCTCAGTGATCATGGTGGTGTCGACGACCAGGCCGTCGAGAAGAATTGATATACGCTGGTGGAGTAGGATTATTCCCTCTCTCGCTGAGAGCTGGCGGATTAGCTTGCGTGGGTCCGAGACAGAAGGCGATGGGAGACAGGTGGCAGGCGCTGCGAGACGCAAGCAACCACACCGTCACCCCGAACGCGTCGAAGGACCTGTGTGGCGTCGAGGCAGGTCGCTGAGGGAGTCAGGTGACCGGCCTGCGTGACGAATGAAGCAACGTCGTCACCCCGAGCCCGTCGAGGGGCCTGTGTTGCGCGGAGGCAGACCGTTGACAGGGATTCCTCGACAGGCTCGGAATGACCAGGCATCTCGCTGCAGTGTCGCGGCCTCGCAACGAAGTCGGCCAGAATAGAAAAGGGCCCCGCGGGATGCGCGTCCGCGGGGCCCCATCTATGCACACAGCGAAGGCTCTACTTGATGAGCGCCATCGTCCGTGTTTGAACAGTGCCTGCGACACGAGCCTGATACAGGTACAGACCCGATGCCACCGCGGCACCTGATGCATCCGTTCCGTTCCAGACGAACGAGTACGTGCCCGATGCCAAAACCCCGCTGGCAAGCGTTGCCACTCTCTGCCCGAGGACATTGTAGATCGTCAGATCCACGGATCCCGCTGACGTCACCTCCAGTTCGATCGTCGTGCTGGGGTTGAACGGGTTGGGGTAGTTCTGTCCAAGGTTGAACGACGCCGGCAGGGCATCTCCGTCCGGATCTGTCTCGACCGTCGTCGACTGACTGTCCTGGTGCATGGTGATCTTGGACACGACGAGCTCACCGGCCTCGTTAGTGGCAGCCCGAATCTCGACAAGCGAGAAACTACCGGTCTCTGCCAGTGATCCGGCGCGGCCGTTATCGAGCATCACGAGTGGATCCGAATCCATCATGAAGTCGCGACCGAGAATCTGAACTCGATCCGAGGCCAGAACATCGACATCGCCCATCACGACGAGGACCTCAAGTACGCGGATCTTGCGAGCAAGTCGCGTCCCGTCAGGCTGACCGACAGCGTGAACATCAACCGTCGCGCCGAGTGCGATATCAGTCAGAGTTATCGGACGTCCGAGTACGTCGACAATCTGCGTCGAGCCATCGACGAAGAAGTGGATACCAATAACCTCAATCGTGCTGGCGCCCGAAGACTCGACCGGACCGACGACGTGTATTCCACGAACGTCACGGTCGAGCTTCTTCACCTTGTACGCGACAAGCGTACCATCCTCCAGCAGATCCCCGCGAATCGCGACCGGTTTGCCGATCTCGAGACCGTCGACACCAATCTCGTTGCCCGACTCATCCAGGATGACGGTAGTCGACAACAACTGGAAGGACACGCCAAGAACGGTGATCGACTCACCCTCGACCGCTTCGAGCACGGCCGCTACCAGCACCTCGTCCTCGACGCGCAGCCTTACCCTGATGCTCCTGGCCATGACACCGCCGTCCGTCTTCCATCCAATCACACGCACGACCTGTCCGACCTCGAGGTCGGCGAACTCTAGAGCGTTGCCGTCCACATCCATGATCTTCGTATCCGCAGTCACAAAGACGCGAATTCCCGATACGGAGATCGCGTCACTACCGATCTCGTTGATCGTCCCTGTAAGATGGACGTAGCGTCGGGTACGGACCTCGATCTTGAGCGCGACCGCTTCATGGGTAGCGGGGAAGATGTATCCCTTCACGCGGGCGAACATTCCGACAGAAAGATCTGAGAATCTGAGTGGGGCACCCATTTCATCCACGATCTGCGTGTCGTTGGTTACGCGGAACGGTATGGATTTGACGACCAGCACCCTGTCACCCAGCCGCTGAATCTCGCCGGCCACCGTGATCTCTTGTCGTTCCGGTTCCTCGACCTCGATCAGACGAGCCACCGGGACACCTTCGTCATTCACGAAGCCGTGAACCTCCACAAACTGACCCACTTCGAGGTCCGCAAATGTGATGGGCTCGTCGTCCTTTCCCAGGATCTTCGTGTCGTCAGTGACAAGAATCTTCATTGCGAACGAAGGTCCCATCGTGCCCGGACGCGGGTCCCAGGTGATCAGAATCGCGTTGTCGCCGATCTCCCGGATAAAGCCCTTGACCTCGAACTCTCTCGGTCCGGGCTCGTCCTCGACCTTGACCCGCCTGGCCGTAGGAACGCGATCGGCGCCGAGCACACCGTGTACCTGCACGAACATGCCGACTTCCAGATCACCAAAGGTCAATTGCTCTCCATTCTTGCCGAAATATTCTGTCTGATCATCGACAGCGATGAAGTGATTCTCGAGTTCGAATCCTCGATCGCCGATCGATGTGATCGTTCCCTTCACCTCGAACGTGAAGTCGTTCCCGGCACGCACGCGAATCCGAAGCGCAACGATGTGGTCCATGTCGACACGGACCTTCACGCGCGCCATCATGCCCGGCTGGAGCTCCGAGAAGAGAATCGGCTGCTCATTGGCGCCGAAAATTTCGGTTTGTTCGTTCACCTCGATCTTGCGGCCGAACATGACGATCCCGCGGTCGAAGACCTCCTGGATCATTCCGGAGAACTCCACTTCGTTCTGCCCGTCGTGAGACTTGAGCTGGATCCTCTTCGCGACCGGCGTGCCATCATCTCCAATGATGCCGCGGACGTGCACTCGATCTCCAACCTCAATATCCGAGAGCCGAATCGGCCGATCGGTGTCGTCCTCAATCTCCGTTCGCTCGGTGACACGGATCTTGCGGTGCATGACGCCGATGAATCCGTCGCCGAGATCAGTCACAAGTCCTTCGAGTTCAAACTCGCTAAGCTGGACACCTGCTCCGATTCCAATGGAGAGGCGCGCCTCAAACTCGTGTCCGACTTTATCGCGCAGCCGAACGTGAAGCGTCCATCTACCGCGCGCCCATTCGGCATCAGGGAGCTGGACGTCGGCGGTGTAGCGAGCGTTGAACTGATTCTCGAGTCGGAATCGAATCTCCTCGCCGCTGTTCTCGTGCCGAAGTCGAAGCTCGTTCGCGTCGATATCCATGGGATCGAGTTCGGGTGCGTCGACGAGAACGAACATCTTCTCGCCTGGCTCGAACGTCAGGTCGTGGGTAGAGAAGTCGCTGTTGCGCGAGACGGTCAGTCCGCTCTGGGCAAAGGCGACCGGGGCGCTGAGGAGCAGAATCATTCCCAGCAGCACTCCCCTGGTTTTCGTATCGAAAGCAATCATTGTCGTTGCACTCCTGTCAGATGTCAGATGGTTTTTCCTGGATGTGTTCATAAGGAGATTGCAAAGGTGATGCCGATCTTCGAAAACGGGCCCGAGAACGTCGTTTTTGTGACCAATCAGGGGTCTGCCGCACTTAAAGCCGGAATTGAGTCCGTCGAACAGCCGGGGGATTGAGCACCACGGTTACGCCGTGTGCAGAATGTGCGCAACGCCTAATTCAGGGTCAATCGAAGAGACAGCGATGGTCGATTCGAAGTCGCGTCAGTCGTTACTCCCATTGACGGATGCACGACCGATCGGCTGCTTCTGCTGCTCTCAAAGATCAACGCATCGAGATAGCTCACGACCCATGTGGCGACTGTGCTCATCGCCAGGCTGTTTCGGACTTTGTGCCAGCGGTTGAATGAGTCAAATCGATCCTGAACTGCGGAAGGATCCGTCTCATCGAGATAGGCGTCGTGCTTGTTGTGCCGAATGATGTGCGCCGTGACGGTGCCGGCTGCGGCCGTTCCCCACAAGGCCATCATAACGATTCCACGCTGCCGCTGTCCTTTGTACATCTGACCCCAACCGGGCAGAACCAGCGACCGGTAAGCGGCAGCGGGGCGAGGATCGTAGACTCTGAGGTATCGAATCGATGCTGCAGGTGGATCCGCGGATTGCGCTCTGGTTTCAGCGCGAACCGACTCGAACAACTCCACTGCCCTCGGGGACGCCTGGACGGGATCGAGCGTAAGGTCGGGGTCGATGCTCAGCGCAGAGGCAAAGTGCTCGCGTGCTGCACTCGTCTGGTTGCGGGCAACGAGTACAAGCGCCGCAATCGTGTGGACTTCCACAAGGTCTTCGGCCGCTTGTCGATCACCTGATCGGATCACGAATTCCGCCCGCGACAGAGTCAGGTCGAAATCCAGTTGCTCGTAGGCATTGCGTACACCGGCAACGCCCAGTGTGTCCTGCGATTGAGCAAACGATGGCCGGGTCATTCCGACCGCCAGGAGGATTAGAATCGTCGCGGACGCTCGATACTTCAACGGGCAACTCGTACGGCTTTCCGGATAATACTGAAGGGCCCCTGACGCATGCGAATCAGGTAGAACCCGTCGGCGACCTGAGCGCCCGCATCGTTGTCACCACTCCACGAGATTTCGTACGTGCCGGGCGCCTGTGAGTCATTGATCAGGCTCCTCACGTTTCGGCCGGTGACGTCCAGCACGTCGATCCGGACACGACCGGTTTGCGACGAAACAGAGTAGCGAAAACGGGTATTCTGGGCAAACGGATTGGGAAATCCAGGTTCGAGCGTCAGATCCGGCGGTAGCGCGATCGGGTCGGTGGCAGTGCTGATGGGTCCCAGTTTCTCGACTGAAGCCAGCGGTACACCGTCCTGCCCGATGCCACCGAATGCGTAGATTGATTGATCGATCCTGACCGCCGAAAAGCTGTGCCTGGGTCTGTTCAGTGAGGGGGCCTCAGTCCAGCCCGCATCACTGGGCCGGAAGATCTCCGTCGTGCCGAGCACCCTGTCCTTACTGCGTCCTCCGATGACGTAGATCGATCGGTGCATCGTCACCGCGGCCAACGCCCCGCGAGCAACTCTCATTTCTGAAAACTGAACGCTACCGGACGTAGAGTTGTACTGCTGAACCTGGCCGACCGGTCCAAACGTATTGAAGCCGCCGAAGATATAGACGGAAGCATCCAACACCGCCGCCGCCGATGAGACGCGCGGTCGATCGAGTTTCCATTCACTGATCTCGTCCCAGCGGTCGTTCGCAACATCAAAAAACTCGACGGTCTCGAGCGCTCTCTCACCCTGGTCGCTTCCTCCGATCAGATACAAACGACTTCCGAGGATGATCGCCGTCGCGCCCTCGCGTTGCCTCTTCGTATCGGGAAAGTCGATCCATTCATTTCTGGACGGGTCAAAGACCTCCACCGTCTGCAGGACCTCGCCCTGGGTACTGCGACCACCGATCACGAAGATTTTTCTACCAAGCACTGCCGCAGTAGCGTTCACTCGAGCCTCCTTCAACTGCGGTATCTCGTCGCCGCCGCTCCAGTGGTTCGACAGAGGATCGTATCGAAATACGGTAGCGGATGCGCGCTCTCGCTGTCCACGTCCGCCGATAACCCAGACCTGACCGTCGAGCTCGACCACTGCGGCGCCGGCTCGTGCCTGAGGCATCTCGGAGACGATCTCCCACTCCTGAGCGGCAACGGTGTCAGGCAGAGCGAACCCCGCTGCGAGCCACGCACCGAGGACCACCGTGCTCAGGATTATCGTTCGTAAACGTCGTTGCATAGCGCAAATATTGCTCGAGATTAGCCGATCTGTTCGTCTCCTACTTGTATGTGGCAATAGCCGTACCATAATCCTACTGCGACCTTTCCTGTCGCATATTGTACGCCAGATTTCTGTGTTCGCCGGCCGTCAGCACAATGTCGCGGCTAATCTCCCCCAGGTCCGGATGGATAAGGCGAAGACGATGCGCACCAGGGGCCAGTATCAACGGGCGAACTTGCGGCGGGATCGTATCAACAACGGCTCCATCGATCTCTATCTCGGCCCAGGGAATCACGGTCAACGACAACCGGGCAACCGTGGACCACAGACTGACATCCAATCGGGTGAATTCGTCAGGGTCGATCCGCACCGTTCGCCGTACGTCGGGAAAATCGGGATTACGAAGCAGAATCTCGTGATCGCCGGACGCCAAACGCAGCGTGTCGAGCGAAGCCGTAGCAAGCGAGTCGCCGTCGATCCATATCGTGGCCCACGGAATACATCTTACTGCCAGGAAGCCGGGGCCCGCGACAACCGTGGCGGTGTCGAAGGCGACTTCGACGCCGGCAGAATCCAGGGCCGCGGTTGCCGGGACGACAGGATCGATCGTCGTAATGCGTGTTGGCTGCGTGGCTTCCGGCTCCACGTCGGGCTTCTGTTCTTCATTCAGGATCGGGATCGTACGCTCGGACGTGGACGCATCTGGAAGCAGGTCCTCGGAAACGCGCGTATTCAACACGTCGACTGTGGCGGAGTCCAGCGACTCTTCAGCCAATCGTCCGGAATCAGCGTCGGGAAGAAGCCTCGTAACCAGGAAGATCGCTGCTGCGACGACGGTCACAGCCAGAGCCCACGACGCAACCGGACGAGCAAGACGCCGTTCGTGGGCAGCCGGGCGCATCGAATTGTCGTCCACCGGTTTCGCGCGAGCCGCGGGCGGCGCCCAGCCCGAAGGATCCGCGACATAAGCAGCGATGTCAACATCTTCTACGGCAACCCGCTGACCCTTCATCAAGGCGTGCTCCAGCTCAGTCGCGCTGGCGAAACGCCCGGCTGGATCCTTCTGCAGCAGTTTGCTGCAGATAACCATCAGGCCTGACGGGGCGTCGGTGAACAACTCGACGTCCTGCATCGGACTCGCGCTCAGCAGTCCGTCGATGATCTCGCTTTCCGAGTCCCCGGAGAACGCTCTTCGACCGGTGAGCATCTCGAAGAACGTGGCGCCGACAGCAAACAGATCTGACGACTCCGAGGGCGCGCCACCACCGATGATCTCCGGCGCCATGTAGGGAAGCGTACCGGCCATCGCGGGAGACTTCTCGGCAGCATCCTGTGAAACAGCCAGTCCGAAATCCGTCAACTTCACAGCGCCCTTCGCCGAAACGAGGATGTTGTCCGGCTTGAAATCGCGGTGCAATACACCTTCAGCGTGCGCAGCGGCGAGACCGGCCGCGGTTCTCTGGAGGATGCCGGCTGCGATGGTCGAGGGCAGCGGACCGCGTTGCAGCAACTCGTCCAGTGACTGACCCTCGACATACTCGGTGGCCATGTAGGTCACGCCACCTTCTTCGCCGTAGGAATAGACCGACACAACGTTGGGATGAACGACCCTTGCCAGCAGTTGCGCCTCGCTCTTGAATCGATCTGCAATGTCGTTGTGTACGGCAAACTCCGGACGCAAGACTTTCAACAATACATAGCGGTCCAGCGACGAGTCGTATCCCTTGTATACGATCGTCGTCGCCCGCCGACTGATTTCGGCAAACGGCTGGATACCTGCTACTGCTCCTCGGAGCCCCATTCTTTTAGCCGATAGTGTAGCCACCTTCGCGAAACGCCAAGCGTGCGCGCCGCCTCGGAGATATTGCCATCGAGGTCTTTCAGCGTTCGCAATGTCACGATCCGCTCCACGTCCTTTAGAGTCATTCCCGCCTCGAACGGATCACGATCTTCCATCGGTCGAAGCTTGAGATCTTCGGGTGAAATGGTATCTCCTTTGCTGAGCACAACGGCGCGCTCGATCACGTTCTCGAGCTCTCGAACATTTCCGGGCCACGCATACTCGCGGAGCAAGTCCAATGACTCCGCCGCAAATCCCCGGATGTGTGCTCGCCCTTTGGTGGCGAACTTGTCCAGAAAGTGATTCGCGAGAAGATCGATGTCACCACCTCGGAGGCGAAGCGGAGGCATCGTTATTTCTATCGTGTTCAATCTGTAGAAAAGATCCTCGCGGAAATCTCCCGACTTCGTCCGCTCCTCAAGAGACTGGTTCGTCGCTGAGATAACCCTGACGTTAACTCGTCGCACATCCGTGTCACCGACGCGACGGATCTCTCCATCCTGGAGGACGCGTAGCAGAGTCGTCTGCATACGGGGACTCAGATCCGCTATCTCATCGAGAAAGATGGAGCCGGTGTGGGCAGCTTCGAACAAACCCTTCTTATCGGCGACAGCTCCGGTGAACGATCCCTTCTTGTGACCGAACAGCTCACTCTCAAGCAATTCATCCGGCAGCGATCCACAGAAAACGGCCACGAACGGCTGCTCCTTTCGACTTCCGTTGTAGTGGATGGCACGGGCTGCGAGCTCCTTTCCGGTTCCGCTCTCACCCTGAAGAAGTACCGAGGCGTCCGAATCGATAACTCTCGAGATGGTGTCAAAAACGTCCCGCATCGGTCGGCTGCGCCCGATGATCTCGTCGAATCCATAAAGTCGTTGCACCTCACCCCGGAGATGCCGGTTCTCGTCGCGGATAGAGCGGTAGAGTCGAGCATTCTCAATCGCTACAGCCGATTGATCCGCGATGGCCGTCAGGAGCGGTAAACTCTCGCGAGTAAATCGGCCCGGCTGCGATACACTGTCGAGATAAATCGCTCCGATGCGCCGGGCACGCAGCGAGAGGGGCACGCAGGCGATGGACTGGATCTGCTCCACGACGATGCTCTCGGTCGATCCAAACCGATCGTCTTTCTGTGCCTCGTAGAGCAGGAGAGGGTCGCCCGACTTGATGACCTGAGTCACGACCGTCCGCGAGATGTGCTCGAGTTTGACCAGTTCGTCGTCGTTGAAATTGCGATAGCTCTTCACCTCCAGATCCGGCAGTCCACGTGCAGATTCCAGAATGACAAAGCCGCGTTCGGCCCCGATCGACTCCATCGCTGCTTCGAGAACGCGCTCAAGAAGATGGTCCGGATCTTCCAGCGAGTTGATCGTGGCTGCAATTGAGGAAAGCGTTTGCAGTGCGCTCGGGGTTGTGGGTTCTTCCGTATTACTCATGGGATGATGCAGAATCCGACCTGCTTCGACCGGCTTCGGTTCATGAATTCGTCGACCACCGCGACCGTCCAGTAGTACTCGCCATCCGGCAACGGTGTGGCCACGACTGAGGTCTCGTCAAATGGAATGTTATCGATTCGTTCAACCAGGGTCTCGAGCCCCGAGTCAACGCGGATGATGTCGACGCGGTGTGTGAACGGATACGGCAAGAAGAGCGGTTTCCACTCTATCAGCGGTACGACCCCACTGCCTGACTGACCCTGCAGACAGTCCTGGGGTCCGTTCTGAAAAGCTTCTTCTACGGCTTCGGGCGTCTCGTCGATTACACGTACGAGTCGCAGATCAGGCGTGGTCACGATGTCGCTCAGGTGGTCCCGAACGGACAGTAGCATGGGTCGGCCGAGAAGCGCGTGAATCGTGGTTGTCGGGAGGTCAAGATCATTCAGTGTTCGCGCGAACGTACCGGTAGTTTGAGTGGTGAGTAAGGTGTCCGCAAAACCGTAGTCGGGAATATCGAGCCAGACTTTGTCGACATCGAAAACACCGTCGATGTCCGACGCCTGTACAACAAACTCTACCTGGAAAAGGTCTTCAAGGGGCCACCATCTACTGATGTGAGCGGTGTTGACGGTCCACGACTCGAGGATCGGCAATCCGTTGAGTTCGAAGTTGGCAGCAACCGGGACGCCAGGTGCCACCGAAATAGTGTCCACAGCGTTCACGTAACCTGCCGCTTCGACAGTCACGGTATAGCTACCACTCGGGACGTCGGAAATAGAGAACGATCCCGACCCATCGGTAACGCTCGTGAGTCCACCAGGTGTCAGTTGCACAAGGCTGCCGGAAACACCGGCCAACGATCGCTGCGTCACCCGTCCGCTCACTTGCCCTTCGTCGACGAAGTTGGAGGAAAGGGGATCGAGGGGATTGCCGCGTTCGCCGTCCTCCAGGCACGCCGACATGATCAGCGTCAAGGCGAGGATACTGGTGCCGATCTGAGCCTTGGCCATCG
>JABDKH010000089.1 GCA_013002345.1 Rhodothermales bacterium | reverse complement strand
CCGGCGCGAGCGAGTTGGCATTTCCAAACGGACGATCGGGATCGCCGTCGCCGCGGTTGTAGCTATCATCGCGGCAGCGGGACTATGGGGTTTGAGATCAGACCCGGAAGTTGAGAGTCCGCCACCGGTCGTCGCCTCTGATGGTGCGATTCGCGTGGCGGTCCTGCCGTTCACGGTTCGGGGGAGTCCGGATATCGAGTACCTCGGCCAGGGCATGGTGGATATACTCGCGACGAAGCTCGATGGCGCCGGCAATTGGCGCAGTGTCGATCCGCGCGCCATCCTTGGATCTCTGGGTGGGGTCGGTTCTTCCATCGACCCTTCGGCCGGCGAAAAGGTGGCTGCCAAGGTGGGCGCAGACCGTTTCATACTCGGATCGATCATAGAGGTCGGTGGAACACTGCAGGTTCGCGCATCTGTCTACTCATCCACCGGAGATCGTGAGCCCATCGCTGGCGGCAGCGCCGAAGGTCCCGCGGATGAGCTCTTTTCGATGGTCGATGAGCTTGCCGCACAGCTGCTTGTGGCGGAGGATGAGAATCCAGGCGACCGTGTGATCCGGCTTGCAGCGGTGACCACCGAGTCTCTTCCTGCCTTGAAGTCGTATCTCGAGGGTGAGGCCGAGTTTAGAGCGGGCCGATACCGAACGGCTCTCGAGGCCTTCCGGACCGCCACGGAACTTGACTCGATGTTTGCTCTGGCCTGGTATCGCCTGAGTGTGGCAGCAGAATGGAACGCGCAGGGTAGGCTCGGCACCGAGGCCGCGGTTCGAGCGCGCCGGCTCAGTGCTCGCCTTTCAGCGCATGATCGTGATCTGCTGGACGCGTTCGACGTCTTTCGACAGGGCGATGCGCGGAAGGCGGAGCAAATGTACCGCACCATCGTAGCCGTGTATCCGGAAGACGTGGAAGCGTGGTTTCAGCTCGGCGAGGTTCTCGCACACCAGTTTCCTCTGTTTGGCCAATCTGCTTCGTTTTCGCGGGAGGCGTGGGAGCGCGTATTGTACTTCGAGCCTGACCATCTACAGGCTCTCTGGCATCTGTATCGGATACCGGCACTTCTGGGTGACGTTGCAGAAATGGACAGCCTGGTTGAGCGCATCATTGAGTTGAATCCGGACGGCGATCGACTCGTCGAGATCTATGCACTCCAGGCGGCCGTCCACGACGACGAAGAGATGATGAGCGAGGCCTTTCGACGTATGGAGGGCGCGTCGGAGGGAGCGGTAGCACTCGCCGGTCACGCGGTCGCCGTACAGTCGGGGTGGCCGCCGGACGCTATCCCGCTCGCCCGCTACATGGCAAGACCCGGCTTCTCAACGGAGCAAAGAGTGCTCGGTTTTCTGTGGGTGTCGTACCTGGAGGCGAGTGCCGGCCGAATAGGTTTGGCGAACGCAGCAATGGCTGAAGCGCTCCAGGTCTCCAAAGATTCAGCGTTGCCATATGAGGGGTTTCTTCTTACCCTCCCGTTTTTTCCGAAGAATGAGCAGGCGATTGCCCGGATGATTACGCGGCTAGAAACCTGGGACGCCGGGGCTGTGCGCCGAAGCTCCAACCCGCAGAGCTGGCACGTCGTTCACGAGGACTTTCATGTCAACCTGCGACTGTATTTGCTCGGTTTACTGTCGGCGGAGACAGGTGTGATAGAGAAGGCCGAATCGTACGCGGCGGAGTACGAGACGGTGGAATATCCGCCGAGCCTGGGCTCCACCGGCGCCGACCTTGCCCTTAGTCTCCAGGCAAATATCGCTCTTAACGCTGGTCGGTCCGATGAAGCGCTGACTCTGCTGCTTCGTCAGAAGGGACATGCATGGTACAACCTGCTATTCGCCTCTCCCTTCCTCTCACACGTACGTGACCGGTTTGTGAAAGCTGAGTTGCTGAGGGATGCGGGGCGCTACGAGGAGGCTCTACAGTACTACCGTTCGTTTGCCGAGAACAGTGCCTTCGACACCGTGTTCAATGCACCCGCTCATCGACGGATGGGCGAGCTTTATGAGAAGCTCGGTAACACGGGCGAGGCTGCGCGACACTACCGGCGTTTCATCGAACTGTGGGCGGATGCGGATGCCGAGTTGCAGCCCATGGTGGAGGCGGCGAGATCAAGTCTAAAGCGGATCGAAGCCTCACCATAATCAGTCGCGGACCGCGCACGGACGTCTGCCCGATCGCTCCCACCGCGGCACGGCTTGGCGGATATTCATCGGAAAGCAGTTTCGTCCAGGCGACGTCATTAGCAAGCCGGGCGGCGTGCCTATCTTGGATTAGAACGCATTGTTGATGGAACCTGAGATGCGTCTCCGCAAGTGCAGAGTGGGCAGTCGTCGTTACAGAAGATGCAACACTTGGCGCCATGATTTCATGCCTCTTCGTTTCCGATCTTCACGGCCGCGTCGACCGATACGAGAAGCTATTTGACGCGATTCAGAGAGATCGGCCATCGATCGTCTTTCTCGGGGGCGACCTGACTCCGCATTTTGCGAGGAACGAAAACTGTGTGTCAGTTGCCGCCGGACAAGGCGGATTGACGACCGGGTGATCGTCAATACAGGGAGGCGTTTCAGGTCTTCCAACCAGCGATGCGTCGGGCACATCCCGGGCCCGCTGACGTCGGTATGCGTTACAGGGCGCCACATTGAATCGGGACAGTGTCCGGACGTGTGCTCCTCTCGAGTCAACCTTCGCCTGTCCAGCCCTGGAAGCCGCCGCCCGTGCGTGCAGTGACGTCAACCTGTGCGAGCAGGTCGGTGATCTCTCTCTGTCCCTTACGGATGCCGGAACGATACGCAAGCCGGTACCCCCAGTAGATACCGTATCCAAGTATAAGACCCGTCATCGCCGCGATTCCTGCCACACCCATCAGTCCCAGAGCCATCTTCTTGAGACCGACAACAAAGACCAGGAATCCGATTGCCGACCCAAAGATGCCGGTGATCCACGAACCGACCTTAAAATTGCGCCACTTGCCATACTTGAGATCAAGCTGAATCGAGACCTCGGTTCGCTCCTCATCGATCGAGTGCAGCGTGACGGTCATGCGATTCAGGTCAGCGATACTCATATGGTAGGCGAACACGTTGATACCAGAGGTCGAAACCGCCATCTCAACCTGAGGGACCTTGAAGATCATCGTCGAGTCGGCGAGGGCCGTCTCGTCACCGATGACTTCTAGCAACTGCAAATGGTAGGGCTCGGACGGGAATACCCGCTGCATGGCATCGAGCACCTGCTGCTTGCCGGCTCGAATCACGCGTGTCACCGAGAGGTGCTCCTCGGGGGTTGCCAGGAATCGGCCCGCGGTGTCCGACATCTTTCCCGACACCGCCTGGGGTACGTGTTGGTCCGCTGCCTGCTTGCGCAAGGCGAGCTCGATGTACTGTGGATCGATCCCGGCTTCGTCGCCGATCGCTTTCACCTCCGACAGGGTGAAGCGGTGACTGTCGGCGTCGACGGTCGGTGAGTCGGCGATGGATCGGCTGCGTTCCTCGAGGCGCCGCGCTGCATCCGCCTGAAGTCGCGCTGCTATCCGCCAGACCTCTTCTGCTCCGGAGGGGTCGAATGTCTGTTCAGTCGCGTCGGCGCTCGGCACTTCGACCGGATCGGCCTCGAAGCGCAACTCTCTCTGCGGGTCGGATTCGATCGGCGCCGGGTCGGCTGGTTTCTGCTTCTGTCTGGTTCTATCCATTGGAACGCTGATCAGTAAAGGTGAGCACGTACCTGGCCGCAACATGCGGCGCGAGTAATACTGTCAGAGCGCAACCGCTCATCTGACGATCGTCAACATTCTCGTACTCGAGAAGCCGTCCGCCTGCAGTCGATACAGGTAGATCCCGGACGGCAGCCCGCCGGCATCGAACCCGCTGGCGTGATCACCGACCGACCGATGCCCCGCCACAACGGTCTCGACCTCTCTTCCAAGCACATCGTAGATTGTCAGCGTGACCGTGGCCGACCGTGCCAGCGAATAGCTAATTGTCGTAGAGTTTCTGGCAGGATTCGGGTAGGCCGGTCCGAGTGAGGCTGCCGCCGGTTCGGGCAAGATCTCCCGGCCTACAGATCCCGAGAAATCGATGGCGAATGCCCCGATGGCAGCCTGATCGACCGAGACGACGGATTCCACGTCCGTCCCGTCGAGATTTGCTCGATGAATGACGCCGGCGGGGAACGTGACGATGCCGCCGTATGTGGCAGACCAGTACATCTTCCCGGCGGCAAGATCGAGCGCAATGTCACCCAGCACGGTCGAATCCCCTTCGACCATCACGAGGTCCTGAATCTCCGATCCGTCGAGATTCGCGCGCCGGATGGCCCGGTTGTTCGTGATCCAGAAAACTCTGTCGCTGGACCGATCGACGGCGAGGTGGCCATCGTTTATGGGCTTCCCGTCAATAACATGGAGAAGCTCCAGCGCGTCCGATCCGGCCAGTGTCACCTGTCGGATCGAGTGGTCCGCCAGACCGTCGGGCAACTTGGCGTCAATCCAGAACATCTGTTGGTTTGCCCGATCGAGTTCGATATCGAGGACCACGTTGTCGGAACTCCCGAGCAGCGTGACTCCTCCACCGTCGAGATCTGATCTGAAGAGGCTATGAATCGCCGGGAACGCTCCGTTCCACGTGAACCAGAACAGGCTGTCCCGCTCAACATCCACCGTCATTGCGGTCACGGGGCAATACGGATTGCAGAAGCCCG
>JABDKH010000088.1 GCA_013002345.1 Rhodothermales bacterium | reverse complement strand
CGTGCAACCCGACGCCTGGAATCGCTTCAGGACCATGAACCTTCTCCCCACCGGAATCCTCGACCGCAGAGATCGTCGCCTCGACATCAGCGACCTCGATTGTATTAATTACACCCTGCGGGAAATGTCGTTTCATCATCCCGCCGTTGATCCCAGGTGTTTCGGATGGACCCGTGGTCACGAGCCAGTAGCCCTGCTGACCACCACCCCATTCAGCCGTACTCCAGCCAAATACATCTCCGTAGAATCGAGCCACGCGAACAGGATCGTCCGCTAGAATATCGAAATGGATCGGTCTGTTCATGACACTCCTCCAGGACGAGGAACAAACGAGAATGTAGTCGCGAAGCCTGCTGTTATCAACTCGATTCCGCTCTGCCGACCGAAAACCGCGATATGGACCAACCCGGCAATATTGTGAGGAATTCCCCGACCTGCTGATGCGAGGATTACCCCTACCCGATGCGCAGAATTATCCAGTACATGGGATCTGCAAATTGCTTCATTTTGCATCATTCGGCGCTCGACTTACAGCAGGCAGGGACCCGGAATGCACGAGCTCTCTATCGCGCAGTCTATCCTGGATACAGTCCTGAAGGAGAAGCACGAGCGCGGTCTTCCCAGAGTTGACCAGGTCGCCGTTCAGGTAGGCGCGCTAAGCGGCGTGTTGCCAGACTCCCTGCAGTTCTGCTTCGAGGCAATACGGATTGACACGGAACTGCAGACATGCGAGCTCACCATCGAAACCGTCCCGATCACCGTCGAGTGCCGGGAGTGCTACGCGCGCACGACCGTCGAAGACTTCCTCTTCGTCTGCCCGAAATGCGGCTCCGTCCACGTGGACGTCGTCGCCGGCTATGAACTGGACATTTCCTATCTCGAAGTGCCCGACCCCGTTCACGATCCTGCGGATCCGTAAAAGAGTAACCCATGGCTGAGAAAATAGATTTGCGAAAGAAAGTCCTGTCCGAGAATGATCGTCTTGCCGCGGAGATCCGGCAGCGCCTGAAGAGTCGGGACACGGTGACGTTCAACCTCGTGAGCTCGCCGGGATCCGGAAAGACGAGCTTGCTCGAGAGAACCTTGAAGGCCATGAAGGACGAGGTGCGTATGGCATTGATCGCCGGCGATGTCCAGACCGAGAATGACGCCGACCGGCTCGTACGCGCCGGCGGTGAACGCGTGAAGCCACTGGTCACCGGCGGGTCATGCCATCTTGATGCCAGAATGATCGCCAACGTGCTTCCAGAAATGAACCTGACGAACGTCGACATCCTGTTCATCGAGAACGTCGGTAATCTCGTGTGCCCGTCAGGTTTTGACCTGGGTGAGGATATGAAGGTCGTCCTCATCAGCACGACCGAAGGCGACGACAAGCCACTCAAGTATCCCGCCATGTTTCGCAGGTCGTCGGTCATGGTGATTAACAAGATCGACCTTCTGGGAACTTCCGAATTTTCGATCGACACCGTCAGGCGTAACGCGCTCAGCATCAATCCCGATCTCACGATCTTCGAGGTCTCTTGTCGAACAGGCGAAGGTCTCGACGAGTGGTTCAACTGGCTGCGACAGCGCGTGCCTGAGCGTGCCGATGCCGCAGTCTTGACCTGACCATGGTCCAATGGAAGTGATTCGTGACATACATGTTCGACGCCGACGGCTCCGTGTGAATGGAATCGTCCAGGGGGTCGGGTTTCGTCCGTTCGTGTTTCGACTCGCTAATCACTACGACCTGTCGGGCTTCGTCAACAATGACAGCCGGGGCGTCTGTATCGAAATTGAAGGTTCATCAGCCGCCATTGCCTGGTTTCAGCAACAACTTCGCGTTCAGGCTCCGCCCCTCTCGCGCATTGGTGAGATTCTGGATGAGGACCTCGTGCCGATCGGAGAGACGGGGTTTCGTATCAAGTCGACAGAGCGGAAGACCGACACAACAACGCACATCGCGCCCGATGGGGCGGTCTGCGATGACTGCCTGAGTGAACTCTTCGACCCGTCCGACCGGCGCTATCTCTACCCTTTCATTAACTGCACGAACTGCGGACCACGCTACACGATCGTTCGCCGAATTCCATACGATCGACCGAACACATCGATGGACGTATTTCCGCTCTGTGAGGAGTGCGAGCAAGAGTATAGAGATCCGGCCGACCGACGATTTCATGCGCAGCCCAATGCCTGCCCCGTCTGTGGTCCGCGACTCGCACTCTACGATGGGGGTGGAGAAGAAATCCGCGGCCAGGACCCCGTCAGGTCCGTGGCGGAACTCTTGCGCCGGGGCAATATCGTCGCTATTCGTGGCGTGGGAGGATTCCACCTGGCCGCCGACGCCTCGAACGACCACGCCGTACAGCGGCTTCGCGAGCGCAAGGGGCGGGCGGAGAAACCGTTTGCGATGATGGCACCCGACGTACAGGCGATTCGAAAGCACTGCGCCGTCGATGCGATGGAGGAGTCGCTTCTTCTGCACAACTCGCGACCCATCGTTCTCTTGAATCGTGTCGACTCCTGCGCCATTTCATCATCCGTCGCGCCACAGCAAAGATATCTGGGCTTCATGCTGCCGTATGCTCCGGTGCATCACCTGCTGCTTCGAAACCGGTTTGACGCCCTCGTCATGACCAGTGCGAATCACTCGGAGGAACCCATCGCAATTTCGAATCAAGAAGCTATCGAGCGACTGGCCGGAGTCGCCGACTTCTTCCTCACGCACGACCGTGAAATACTGCAGAGGTGTGATGATTCCGTCGTCCGTGTTGTGCGTGGAAAGACACGGTTCCATCGTCGCTCCCGCGGGCAGGTGCCCACATCCATAGAACTCCCGGGACCGTGCGACAGCGACATACTTGCTGTAGGCGGCGAGCTCAAGAACACGATCGCACTCTCGCGCGGTCGGGATGTATTCCTGAGTCAACATGTGGGAGACCTCGACAACCCGAAGGCCTACACATTCTTCGAGGATAGTATCAGGCATCTCGCATCGATTCTCGAGATCAAGCCAAATGTTATCGCGTGCGATCTCCATCCCGAGTATCTCTCGACCAAATGGGCCTTAACACAGGATCTGCCCCGCCTGTCAGTGCAGCATCACCACGCACATCTTGCGTCGGTGATGGTGGAGAATGGCGTCTCTAGTCCTACGATCGGAATCATTCTGGACGGCACTGGCTACGGCACCGATGGCACTATCTGGGGTGGCGAAGTACTCGTCGGGGACTTCAGCAGATTCGACCGTTTTGCATGGCTCAGTCCGCTACCCCTTCCGGGAGGAGAAGTCGCGATCCGGCAACCGTGGCGCCTGGCAATAGCAGCCCTCTACTTGACCTTCGGCAAGAATGGTCTCGAGATGCCGTTACCGCTACTCGCGGATCTTCCTCCCGCGGATGTTCGGCTTGTGGCGACCATGATTGATCGTGACGTCAATTCGCCGGCCTGCTCCAGTGCGGGAAGATTGTTTGACGCCGTGGCGGCCCTCTGCAATCTCAGAACAACGATAACATATGAGGCACAGGCCGCGATCGAATTGGAGATGACGGCCGACGGACCTCCGGAAGACACCTACCCATTCGACGCCGGCGCAGCAGACGGAGCCATAGCCACCCGACCATTGATCGCAGAGATTGTCGCGGACCTGACCCACGGAGTCAGCCCCTCCATCGTGTCTTCCCGTTTCCATTCTACGCTGGCGCAGATGTTTGCGCGCACCGCTCGCGCGGCTCGCGACCGTACAGGTATCAACGTGGTCGGATTGAGCGGCGGCGTCTTTCAGAACGTGGTCCTCTTCAACCGGCTTTGCGAACGGCTGCTTGCAGACGGATTCGACGTACTGACGCATTCCAGAGTCCCCACAAACGACGGCGGGCTCGCACTCGGCCAGGCTGCCATTGCATCCAAGATCATGAGTACGTGAGGAAGCCAATGTGTCTTGCAATACCGGGTAAGCTTGTTGACGTTTTCGATGATCATGGCCTCAAGATGGGCCGTGTCGACTACGCGGGCACAGTAAACACGGCGTGCCTTGAGTACGTCCCGGAGGCATCAGCCGGCGAATACGTACTGGTGCACGCTGGATTCGCCATCAGCATCCTCGACGAGCAAGAGGCTCAGAAGACGCTTGACCTCTGGGACGAAATGGTTGAAGCTGCCGCGTCGGAAGGCATGGACATTTTCGGAATGCCGCTGGACGCGCAAGACCATGCCAGAGGATCGACGGAGGAATTGCCGTGAAGTACCTCGACGAATTTCGCGACCCCGATATTGCCCGAAAGATTCTGGGTGAGATCCGTAGGGTGACCACGAGACCCTGGGTCATCATGGAGATCTGTGGCGGGCAGACGCACTCCATCATCAAGAATGGCATCCATCAACTTCTTCCCGATGAGATCGAGCTCGTGCACGGTCCGGGCTGCCCGGTGTGTGTCACTCCCCTTGAACTCATCGACAGAGCCGTTGCGATCGCAAGCAAACCTGGAGTCATCTTTACATCTTTTGGTGACATGCTGAGGGTCCCGGGATCACGAAAGGACCTGTTCATGGTGAAGTCGGAAGGCGGCGATGTCCGTGTCGTGTACTCGCCGCTCGACGCCGTCAAACTTGCCCGGGACAACCCGGACAGGCACGTCGTATTCTTCGCCGTCGGGTTCGAAACCACCGCTCCGAATAATGCCATGGCCGTCTGGCAGGCTCATCGAGAAGGTCTGGACAACTTTTCGGTGCTGGTCTCGCACGTCCTGGTCCCACCTGCCATGTCGGCCCTCTTGAGTTCCCCGAACAACCGCGTTCAGGGTTATCTGGCCGCCGGCCACGTCTGCACGATAATGGGATGGGAAGAGTACGAGCCCATCGTGGAGCAATTTCGAGTGCCTGTGGTCGTCACGGGCTTCGAGCCCGTCGATATTCTCGAAGGGGTGCTGATGGTAGTAACACAGCTTGAGCAGGGCATCTCTCGCGTGGAGAATCAGTACTCGCGGGCTGTCCGGCGAGAGGGCAACATGCCCGCCAGAGATCTAATCCGACGCGTATTTGAGATCTCCGATCGGAAATGGCGCGGAATCGGATCCATTCCGATGTCGGGATTCAAGCTGAGGGCCGAGTTTGCGGCACACGATGCGGAGCTGCTCTTCGACGCGGGAGCCATTCAGGTCGACGAACCCGAAATCTGTATCAGCGGCCTCGTCCTCCAGGGTCTCAAGAAGCCGTACGAGTGCCCCGCTTTTGGAAAGGAGTGCACACCGATGACTCCACTCGGGGCCACGATGGTGTCGACTGAAGGGGCGTGCGCAGCCTACCACTCCTATCACCGTCATCAACTGGTGCCTGATGTCACTTCCTGAGCTTCATACGAACGGATCCACCGCGCCTCGCAGTCTGGCGGCAGAGAACTTTGCGCAGTGCCCGCTGCCGATCACCGGTCACGACACGGTGCAGCTTGGCCACGGAAGCGGCGGCAAGATGACGGGCGACCTGATCTCGAAGCTCTTCCTGTGGGCCTTCGAAAATCCGGTCCTCGCACGGCTCGACGACTCGGCCGTCGTGAGTCTGGGCGATTCGAGACTCGCGATCAGCACGGATTCTTTTGTCGTCGACCCCATCTTCTTTCCCGGTGGAGACATTGGTGAGCTCGCCGTCTACGGAACGGTCAACGATGTCGCGATGAGCGGAGCACTGCCGGTGTATATCAGCCTCGCGTTTATTCTGGAAGAAGGTCTACCGCTCGCAGATCTGAAACGAATTGTCGAGTCCATCAGGCGCGCCGCCGCACGCGCAAACGTGACGGTCGTGACCGGCGACACGAAGGTTCTTAACCATGGAAAGGGAGACAAGATCTTCATTAACACGACGGGCATCGGCATTCTGGAGCACGACTACGATCTGTCGTCGCGAAATCTCAGGCCCGGAGACCAGTTGATTCTGAGCGGTGGGCTGGCCGAGCACGGTATGGCGATCCTGTCTCGCCGCGAGGGACTTGAGTTTGAGACACCGATTCGCAGTGACACGGCGCCACTCATCGATCTCGCGCAGATCACTCTCGATGTCGGCGGAGACGACGTGCGTGCGATGCGAGATGCTACACGCGGTGGCCTGGCCGCCGTTGCGAACGAGTTTGCCGTGGCGTCAGGCATCGGTATCCGATTGTACGAAAGCGAGATACCCGTAAAGCCGCCTGTGGCCGGGGCCTGCGAATTCCTGGGATTCGATCCGCTACACGTGGCCAACGAAGGCAAGATGGTGGTTGCCGCGGCCGGTGAACGCGCCGCCGAAATTCTGGAAGCAATACGCAAACATCCGCTGGGTGCGGACGCCGCGATCATAGGTGCGGTTACGTCTGAGAATGCCGGCATGGTGTCCATGCAGACCCGAATCGGCGGCTGGCGGATCGTCGATATGATGGTAG
Source organism: Rhodothermales bacterium (assembly GCA_013002345.1). Taxonomy (NCBI): domain Bacteria; kingdom Pseudomonadati; phylum Rhodothermota; class Rhodothermia; order Rhodothermales; species Rhodothermales bacterium. The sequence goes on along the minus strand of JABDKH010000088.1, from coordinate 15,751 downwards.
GAGAACAACTTCCGCGAATCTGCTAAACAACAAAGACAAGTATGGGCCAGGCTGCTTCTCTGACCGTGATCCTGATGTCGACCGCCACGATCGCGGTTGTGCACTCACTGGCACCCGACCACTGGGTACCGTTTGTAAGTATCGGGCGAGCCCGGAAATGGTCGACCTCGCGAATGGCAAGTATCACGCTGCTCGCAGGAATCGGCCACGTCGGCACATCGGTTCTGATCGGCGCCGTCGGCATGGTGCTCGGCTTCAGTCTGACCGGCCTCGAGTCCATTGAGGGAAACCGCGGCGCCGTCGCGGGGCTCCTGCTCATCGGATTCGGGCTCGCGTACGCGATATGGGGCTTGAAGCAGCTCCGATCTCACGTTCACTCCGAGACTGACGTGGCCAAGTCAACGGCGGTATGGACGCTGATCGCGATTTTCGTGCTCGGCCCCTGCGAGCCGCTGATTCCGCTGATGTTCATCTCTGCGGCACACGGCTGGTCGGCCGTGCTTGTGGTGTCGGCTTTGTTCGGAGCCATCACGATTGTCATGATGATCGGACAGGCACTGATCGTGTACCTGGGTCTCGACATGTTCCGCGTCGGAAGACGCATCAACCATCATCACAGCCACATCATTGCCGGCCTCGTGATTGCCGCGACCGGAGCCGGCGTGATGTTTCTGGGGATCTGAATGACTTCATCGAAAACAAGCCGGCAACGGCTTTGCGTATAGATTGAACAAGCGCTGTTAATCGAACTGGAGGCACACCGATGGAACCTTTCGATTTGTTGCCGACACTCCCGGAGGCCGTGGCTGCCGATCAGCCATCTTACTGGGAGAAGATGAAGCAGCACGGCTATTCACGGAGGGACTTTCTGAAGTTCTGCACCTACATCTCCGCATTCATGGGGCTGGAGGCGAGCGGGATTCCACGGGTGGTCATGGCGATGCAGACGACGCCGCGCCAGCCAGTCATATGGTTCCACTTCCAGGAATGCACGTGCTGTAGCGAGTCGTTTATCCGGTCCTCTCATCCCATTGTCGCGGACATCATTCTCGACAAGATTTCTCTCGACTATACGGAGACGCTTCAGGCTGCCGCAGGGCACCAGGCTCATGAAGCCCTTCAGGCCACGATGAAGAACCATTACGGGAACTACATCATGTGCGTGGAAGGCTCTGTGCCAACCGGCAACGACGGCGTCTACTGCTGTATCGGAGGTCGCACAGCGCTCGACATCGTTCGCGAGGCGGCAGAGGGCGCCAAAGCGATCATAGCCTGGGGAAGCTGCGCGTCGAACGGCTGCGTGCAATCTGCCAATCCGAATCCGACCGGTGCGACACCGATCCATGAGATCATCAGAGGAAAGCCGATCGTTCGCGTTCCCGGATGCCCGCCGATCGGCGAGGTGATGGCGGGCGTCATCGTTCACGTGCTCACGTTTGACCGAATTCCGCAACTCGACGGTGCGGGTCGGCCGAAAGCCTTCTACTCGAAGCGCGTGCACGACTCATGCTATCGCCGGCCGTTCTACGACGCGGGTCTCTTCGTGGAGTCCTTCGACGACGAGAATGCGCGCAAGGGATACTGCCTGTACAAAGTGGGCTGCAGAGGTCCAGTAACGTACAACGCCTGCGGCATAATGCGGTGGAATAACGGCACGAGTTATCCGATCCAGTCCGGTCATCCGTGCATCGGCTGCAGCGAAGACGAATTCTGGGACAACGGACCGTTCTACAATCACCTGGCGTCCTTCCCCGGATTCGGGATTGAGAGCAACGCCGACAAGATCGGCCTTACTGTCGGGGCTGCGACCGTAGCAGGTGTAACGGCTCACGCTGTCTACACGAATGTCCGCAAGCGTCGCCTGATCAACCAGGAGAAGCTGGCCCAGGAGAAGCAGGGGCAACCGGACACCGGCAATACTGAATCGTAACCGCAACTACGCAAAGGAAATACCATGGCAAGGATTGTAGTAGATCCCGTCACTCGAATTGAGGGGCACCTGCGTGTAGAAGCGGAGGTGAATAACGGGAAAGTAACAGACGCGTATTCCTCAGGAACAATGGTGCGCGGCCTCGAGATAATTCTCCAGGGTCGCGACCCACGTGACGCGTGGGCGTTCTGCGAGCGAGCGTGCGGGGTGTGTACTACGGTGCACGCGCTCGCATCCGTCAGGAGCGTCGAAAACGCGCTGGCGATCACTATTCCTCCCAATGCAGAACTCATCCGGAATCTGATGTTCTGCGCCCAGTACGTGCATGATCACGTGGTACACTTCTACCACTTGCACGCGCTGGACTGGGTTGATGTCGTCAGCGCTTTGCAGGCAGATCCGGACGAAGCCTACAAGATTGCGAAGAGCCTGTCGCCCTGGCCGAAGAACTCGGCGCAGTACTTCAAATCTGTACAGGACCGCGTCAAAAACTTTGTAACGTCGGGTCAGCTGGGAATTTTCGCCAACGGCTACTGGGGACATTCGGCTTACAAACTGCCGCCAGAGGTCAATCTCATAGCGGTGGCACACTATCTGGATGCCCTTGAGTGGCAGAAAGAGATCGTGAAAATCCACGCCATCCTCGGTGGCAAAAACCCGCATCCGAACTATCTCGTCGGTGGAGTTCCGTGCGCGATAAACACGGAGGATGCAAACGCTCTGAATGCAGAGCGACTGGCGTACGTAGGATCATTGATAAAGATGGGCATTGAGTTCGTCGAGCAGGTTTACATACCCGATCTCCTCGCGGTCGCCGGCTTCTACGGCGAGTGGTTTGGAATCGGCGGCGGACTCACGAACTACCTGTCGTACGGGGATCTTCCGACCAATGGTTATGGCGACCCGGATCGATTCAAGTTTCCGCGGGGTGTAGTCCTCGACCGAAATCTGAATGAGATCCACGAAGTCAAGGGAGATGATCCGGATCAGATCCGTGAGTACGTGACCCATTCGTGGTATCGCTACGCAGGTGGCAACGACGGGTCGCTGCACCCATGGGAGGGCGAGACCGAATTCAACTACACGGGACCGCAGCCGCCATACGAGCACCTGAACGTTGAGGACAAGTATAGCTGGCTGAAGACGCCTCGCTGGAAGGACAAGCCAATGGAAGTGGGACCACTCGCCCGGCTTGTCGTGGGCTACGCTGCAGGCAATCAGGATATCCGCGACGTGGTCAACGATACACTTCAGCGTCTCAATGCACCGGCATCGGTGCTGTTCTCTACGCTGGGGCGTACAGCCGCTCGCGGGCTGGAAACGCAGCTCGTCGCTCACTGGATGCAGGAGTTTTACGGCTCGCTCATTCAGAACATCAAGAATGGCGATTCGCGGACGGCCAACACCGAAAAATGGAACCCGAGCACGTGGCCGACGGAGGCAAGAGGAGTCGGACTTACCGAGGCTCCGCGGGGCGCCCTGGCACACTGGATCCGCATCAAGGATCGGAAGATCGAGAACTACCAACTGGTCGTACCGACAACCTGGAATGGATCGCCGCGAGACGCGAATGGCGGGCTATCGTCATACGAGTCGGCACTGGTCGGCACACCGATGGCCAACGTCGATCAGCCGCTGGAAATGCTTCGCACGATTCACTCGTTTGATCCGTGCATCGCGTGTGCGGTCCATCTGCACGATCCAGAGGGCAAACATCTTAACCGCATAACCGTGACATAGGAGGTCAATAATGGCTGTTGTAAGACATGTTGCGACGCCCGGTCGGCCCGACCAGCTGCGGTATTATGTGTACGTGTGGGAATTTCCGGTCAGGCTGTTCCACTGGATGAACGCGCTGTGTGTCGTGGTCCTGGCGATCACGGGATATCTGATCGGAAATCCAATCGCGGTGCAGAGCTCGGCGGAAGCATCCCAGTTGTACTGGTTCGGAACGGTACGCTTTATTCATTTCCTCACTGCCTGGATATGGATATCGGTTGCCATTCTCCGCATCTACTGGGGCTTTGTGGGCAACGAGTACGTACGGTACAAGAATTTCCTTCCTGTCCGACGTGAGCAGTGGAAGGAAGTGATGACCGTTCTCCGTTGCGATATCGTGCAGATCTGGCGCGGGGTCTCGTCGGCGATCGGTCATAATCCGCTGGCTGGTCTCTCGTACACGATCGCTTTCGGTGCATTCTTGTTTCAGGTCTTCACAGGCCTCGGAATGTATTCGGCGATGAGTTCGAACTGGTTCGTGGATTTATTCGCGTGGGTGATCCCGCTATTCGGTGGCGATCACATCGTCAGGCTCTGGCATCATATGGCGATGTGGTTCTTTGCCGTCTTCGTGATAGTGCACGTGTATCTGTCCGCGTACCACGATTACGTCGAGGCTACCGGAACGATTTCGTCGATGGTCGGCGGCTGGAAGTTTATCCAGCGGCCGGCGCCGCCGGAGTCGCTGCGTCCACTTCCTGAAGCTGAAGAAGCGATCAAGGAAGTGATTGAGAAGTTACCGCGATCCGACGCCGACTGAACGGCAGCGAGACACCTGGAGCGCGAGCACTCTGGCATTCCCGGTACGGGCTGTTCCGGGACCGTTGCTCTGGTAGCTTATCACTACCGGGGCGCGCCGGAGTCGATCCATGCGCGGATGACGTTGACGACGCTGTCCGGCAGGGGTGTCCTCGTGTACGGCATCCGGTCACCCACTATCCCATCTCCCGTGAGTTTACGAACCAGGTAACTGCTGTCCGCTCGCCCGGGATGCACGCGAAACAAACTGCGGAGCCCGACGCTTCGAACATTAACGAGGTTGGCGTACGACTGACCCGGCTCGAGATTCAGCTGGGATTCGGGCATTGGTCCGCGATGACAGTTTGCGACCGCGCAGTGAACGCTGAAGACCCCGCTCTGGATGCTCGGCAGATTCGGTGCAAGACTGGTCGTGGTGATTCGTCCCTGACAGGCGGAAACTACGAGACAGCACGTAAGAACGAATCGAAGCCGACCTGTGTGCGTGATGTTAGCGCGAATCATTGCAAGCTCGTCCAGCTCACCCACCAGCAGCGAGATATGTCCGGACTGCTTCCGCCACACGGGGAACGCACGCCGCCACGTCAGCCGAGAGCTCTACCCCGAAATCGACCGGCATACGAATCGAGATTGTGAACAGAATGATCTCAGGTTTCGAGTCCAGTAGATACATCGCTTCGATAAGATCCTTGAGACCAATATCGTGGGCGGTCAGCGTCTGTGGATAATCGCTCGCGTACCTGGGCTGAAGTTGTGTGATTGTGCCCGGATTCTGGCCGTCGGCGGTTGCATCAACGAGTATGACCCGGTCGTAATTCTGGAAATGACCCATCAGGTGGAACCCTCCCGTGCCGCCGTCGAGGACGTCGACCTCCTCGGGAAGAACCCGGTGGTCGGTCAGCCATCTGGCTACATGAACGCCCACCCCTTCGTCGGTCATGAGGAGATTTCCGATCCCGATAACGATAGTGCTCATGTCGAATTCCGATCTACGAAGTGCACACGCGAAACAATATACAACGTCCTGGTGGCCGTCCCGCTAGAGATCGGCTCTACGGGTGAAGTCTTGCCCGTGCGGACAATCGACGACGGCAGGCTCCGGAAACGCCGGCAGTGCCAGGGCCGCCGGCCACGTGCAGCGCTATCCTCCTGTGCCGGGACAGGTGCCGACACTTCCGGTGTACCAGTACCATCTCGCTCCCTCATCGCAGCTGACGATGGCCTCCCCACTTCCGTCACCGTGATACCAGATCAGATACGTGCAGCCGTATCGCGTGTACGCGCAATCCGGCGCGGCGACGACAGCTCCGATTTGAAGCACGACGAACAGGATGGATCTTGCTACTCTCACAAACAGGAATTGTTGGGTGGACTAGAAATCCGTACCCGACAATACTATCATCCAATGTCAGCGACCAACGGCAGAAACGGCGGCAGGCACGTCGGCTTCGAAGCCGGTCTAGCCTGCACGATTGGCGGTGTGGCTGCGTTGCAGACAGTTCAATTAACTGTGACGCATATCTTCCGATCTCAAAGAAGTGTAGCAGACACTCAAACCATTCGATACCGTGTCTCGGTCCTTCATTCTCTGCCTGGGTACCGCCGTGATCCTTGTGGTCTCGGCGGGATGCAACTCGGGAGTGACCTTCTCCCCGGGAATCGTGGCCCCGCAGCCTCCCCGGCAGACGACCCTCGACAACACGCCCGTCTTCGTACGGGACGACTACTTGCTCAAAGCAGTAGCACGCTTTGAGATCGACGCCCGCGTGCTTGGCCGAGAGCGATACCGATTCGGGCGAGGTGCCGACCTGTCGCCCATCGACCTTGCACTTGGCTGGGGCCCGATGTCAGACCAGTCCGTCATTGATCAGGTGAGTATCACACAGTCACGCCGGTTCTACTGGTGGAAGGTCAAGCAGTACCCGATTCCCAGGCGCTCGATCATCGAACACAGTTCAAACATGCACATGATTCCTGCCGACGATGAGGTCCGGCGTACGATTCTATCGGTACGCAAGGGCGAGCTGATCACGCTATCCGGCTACCTCGTCAATGTCAGTCACGAGAACGGATTCAGGTGGCGAACGTCCAGGACTCGAACGGACACAGGTAATGGTGCCTGCGAGATAGTGTTCGTGGAACGGGTAACGGTCGCTGACTCGGGCAAAGGCTAACTTGACGAGGTCTGCGGAGCCGCACGAATCGCGACTGCGTCAGGGATTGCCCGGCGCAAGTCCGCCTGCTTCCACCGCAGATGTTGTCACAGGAATTGCCGACCGTTATCATTTCGCCCACACACGAGCCACGAGGTTTCCATGCTGTGCACATCATGCGGTCGAACTCTATCGTTCATCAGACGCGGGTCCGCAATCGGCGATGACGTGCTGTGCCCGGACTGTTTCGCCGAGGTACCGCCCCAGGGAGAGATGGCCCGGCTTTCGAAGTTCTACTCGGGTCTGGACGACCGCGAGCTCCTGTCGGTACTTCAGAAAGGAACAGCCCGACACAGGGTCTACGCGCTGAAGGCGGCCCGGGACGAACTGATGAGTCGCGGAGGTGCCGAGGCCGAGCGGGCAGCTCTTCTTTTCTCGGCTATTCCGAATGTGGAAAGGCTCGAACCATTGATAACGAGGCAGCAGACTACCGAAACGGATATACGGGTCGAGATCGGGATGTCTTCGAAAGAGTCCTCGTCAGGCACTTCGGCAGCGGCATCGGGTGCGAAGATCCGGAACGTTTTTCTCACGACCGAGGCAAGCTTGAACATTCCGATATCTGAGAGACTCCAGATCGTGTCAGCCGAAGCGGCGATCAACATGAGGGGAATTCGCGACTTCCTCGTGGGCACCGTGAGCGCCGGCGAGGCCAGATCTCTGTCGAGCCTCAACGAACTTCAGAGTGCAAAGAGAACGACGCTAGAGGCGCTGCGCTTGAAGGCGCGGGAGTTACAGGCGGACGCCGTAGTCGGCGTAACGCTTCGCTACGAGCAGCTCGGAGCGGGGATCAACATGCTGCTCGTGGTTGCGATGGGTACAGCGGTACGACTCGCGAATTCGAACACAACACCGGACGTCGTTGATGCCGGGGCGGCCGAACACGGCCCCGTCACGATCCCGATCTACCAGTTCGAATCGCGGATGGATGACGATGACGGCGCCAGCGACTCGTGAACGCCCTGACGACTCTTCAATATTACTTGATGAGAAGCACTTTCTCCGTGCTCACGAAGTGGTCCCCGCGAACCCGGATGAAGTAGAGCCCGGTCGCCAGACCTGACGCGTCGAAGTCAAGCGTCCGAGTAACACCCGCGCGCATGTCGTCGTCCATTAGCGTCACTACCCGCCGACCCGTCGCGTCGAACACATCGGCACGCACGTGCTGCTCCCGCGCCACCGCGACCTGCATGGATGTTCTCGGGTTGAAGGGGTTTGGATACGGTGCCGCCAAAAACACCTCATCCTCAACGCCGATCTCGACCAGCACTTCCGGGCTATACTCAAATGTACCGTCGAGCGCAACCTGCCGCAGCCGGACCAGGTAGGCCCCTGGAGCGACGTCGACAATCCTGTGTTCGTAGTCGATGCGTTCAGTGCTCGTACCGGCACCTGTCGTGAACGCCACTTCGCGATACGATTGTTCGGAGTCGGCCGCTTTGAGTTCAAGGCCAAAACCGGCGTTATCCGTTTCGCTTGCCGTTTGCCAGCGGACGAGAAGATCCTGGCCATCCGTCAGGGCTTCGAAGACGGCCAGTTCAACGGGCAGTGACACCGTGCCGTCGGCGACGACCGGCCGAATTCGGAAATCGAACCCTGGCTGCGACACCCAGCCACCGCCCGTGTCAGCCGACGATCGATTGTCGATGGAACCAGTATCGATCCACAATGGAAGCGTATCACCGCTTTGAGTCGGATACAGGACGAGATGGTAATCCGTACCCGAACTGACTGCGACTCCGGCAGCTGACAGGTCGATATAGTTCCAGCTGTTTCCCTTGACAAGCGTGTGACTAAAGCTAACGGCTGAGCCTACGATGGATGCCGGGAGCACCCCACTATTCGTCCAGATCTCCAACGTGAGTGGACCAGAGAGGGTGACTGGATACCGCGGATGAATGAAAACGCCTTCGAGGTCTCCACTGATGCCGGCCGTGAAGCGAACGGCGACCTTTATGCCAAAAGTCACGCTTATAAAACCCGAGGACGACCACTCGTCGTAGGCCAGGATCTCTCGATTTCCGGCACTGGCATTGTCCACCAGCTTGACCATCGAACGGAAGATGTTCAGTCGGCCGTGACCCCAGTTAGCATTCCAGACACCGCCCGTGAAGCCGTCTGTGTCCGCGTTGCTGGTAATCAGCGAGCGAGCGTTCGCGGCCGTCAGGCTCGGGTCCGCCTGAAACAGCAACGCCGCCGCACCCGCCGCCGCCGGTGATGACATGCTCGTGCCCTGCGTCACATAGTGCTTGCCACCCGGGATGTAGGACGCGCTCGCCGGTGACAAGCCCATGTCCTTGGACAGCGCAGATATCATACCCTGACCCGGCGCAGCGATATCCGGCTTCTGTCGTCCATCGCGAGTGGGCCCGACGCTGCTGAAGGACGAAATGTCATCGGACAGGTCCGTGCCGATGTAACCCACGCAGCTTCCTCCGATCGAGTCACCGCACCATCTCCAGCGGTGCACGTACGATGCCACGATCAAGCTGTTCGACGACGATGTGCTCAGCGTATAGTTGGAGTCCCCGCCCGTCAACGGGACCAAGTCGAACGCGTCACCGATCAATTCGTCATATTCCCATCCGTGGTAATCCATCGAAGAGCCGGATGTGTTCGACACATGAACAACCCACGTGCCGGAGGCGGGAGGGCTCGCGGCATTTGAATCGTAGACGTCCAGTCTGAACGTGCGATCGCCGTTGCCGCTGTCCACGCGGTTATTTCCAGAAATGGTTCCGTCCGCCGTGGGCACCACCGACGACGAACCCGGACCGAACACCGCCGCCCCCGTGCTGGCGGGTGAGTCGACCGTTACAGTGACCGCACCACCTGTGCTGAACCAGAGATCGAAGGTGAAATCGTCGTTGTTCGCTCCCGCGATCGGTGTGTATGCCGGTACCGTAAAAGTGAACGAGACCGAAGACGCATTTGCGACCGTGCCTGACGTGTGAATGGCATCGTCACCCGAGTTGCCTGCTGAATACACGGCCAGACGACCGGCACCCGCAGAGAACGCGTCAGCGGCAATGCTCTCGGGATCCGTCCCGTCGTGAGGACCTGCGTCAGAACCAAGACTGAGATTCATGACAACCGGCTTCCCCGCCGCCGTAGCCTTCGCATCGCAATAACTGAAGCCATCTATGATGCCCGACGACGGAAAACTACCATCTCCCCCCTTGATCATGATGAGATCCGCGTTGGGCGCCATCCCGACGTACTGCGCCGGAGACAGAGACGATCCGTTTCCCGCTGCCGTCCCGATCACGTGCGTGCCATGACCGTTGATATCCGTCTCACGCACGAATCCTGCCGGACTGCCATCGATCTCATCTTCGATCTGTGTCTTCGAGTACTCGACACCATACGTGCAGCACGATTCGGCCGGAGTGGCCTCGCCCCCGGTAGGTGTCAATGTTTGATCCCAGACGTACAGAAATCGGCTCTTCGTCGGATCGACCGGGTCGCGGAAATCCTCGTGCGTGATGTCCACACCGCTGTCGTACACGCACACGATCACGCCATCGCCTTTGTACTCGGTGCCTCCCACCGCTCCGTTGTGGAGCAGCGAAGCGCCGACCAGTCCGGCGGCAACATCGTTATCCGGATACCGAACCTCGCCGGCGTCGATGTAGCGAACGCCCGGCAGACGTGCCATGTCAGCGAGCTCCCGGGCCGAAGCCATCACGGTGACAAAACCGTCGTGCTCTGAATTAACGCGTATGTTACGGGCGCGCAGAGCATCTGAATCGTCGGTATATACAATAACGCCGTATCGATCCGTGCCATCCTCGGCCCTCCAGATCGACGGGGCACGCGGGACATCCACGTCCACTCCCATTTCGTAAGCCGTGAGAGCACCGCGCAGACGTACATCCACCTTTTCTGATTCCTGTTTCGAAAGTGATTGCGCGCTGACTCCTCCAGCGATTGTGAGGAGCGAAAATGTAAGCAGCGCTAGTCTCGTAGGGTTCATGGGTCTTGCGGTTGGTGAAGTCGCAGTATCGGCCGGAAGTGACCGAACCATTATCCATCATTCTTCTGGTGGACCCGCCTCTCCGGTGTCTCGACCGCGACAATTGCGGCGATGCCTGCCGCACGTCTGATCTCGCTCACCGACAAACGCGCCGTCATGATCGTGCCCGCACTGCTGGCAATGGGAAGTCCGGAAGACCGGACCGCAGCCGCATCATTAACACGCAGAATCACTGCATAGCGTGCCTTCCCATCGGCCGACTGGACTTCAGTCAGGAGATGCGCCAACTGCCCGTCTCCTCTGACCAGTCCCTGCAAGGGGGCGTCCAGTTTGGCCATCTGATCGGCAGAAAGGGTGCTGCTGGATGAGCACATGGCAACAACAGCCAATGCGGCAAGCGCCGTCCGGGACACGACGTCGAACATGCGGCCAGCGGAAGAATCTCAGTGGAAACGGCCTCGTGGAGGCTGTGGGAATACCGATTTACAAAAATCTGCACTATCAGGCAACGACGCGGTGCCGCGAAGCGCCAGGAACACACTTCGCCACACAAGCAGAACCGCCGGAGTCATAACGAATCAGACGTCGACAGAAGACCAATTTTTCCGGTCCCATTCCGCTCCAGTCACTCGCGATCAAAACTCTTGCGGTCCCAGTTCAGCACCCGGTACTTGCGAAGGATTTCGATCGTTCGCTCGATGGGAATTGCTTCGACAGTCCCACGATGACCAGATACTGTCGTCGCCATGAAGAGTGAATTGTAGACCGACTCCTCCGTTGCTTCGGCCACCGCCTGAAACAGCAGCGACATGTCGTCATTACCAACAATCGGCAGTTGGAAGCCCGTAGTTGAAAATACGATCACGTAGTCGCCCGAGCCGTTCGTCATCGCGGAACCCGTTCGTGACAGGCCGACCAGCGCGCGCCGCGCGAGCCTTGCCAGTTGCCGCGAGTCCAGAGGGGCATCGGTCGCAACGACGATCATGATGCTTCCATCGGCTGATCCTCCGATGTCGTTCTGGAAAGCGTAGCGTCCCAGCTCTCTCCCGACGGGAGCACCATTCATCGACAGAACGCCGCCAAAGTTCGACTGCACGAGTACCCCCACGACATACCCTCCGTCTAGCTCGGGCGTACGCCGTGAACTTGTGCCTATCCCTCCCTTCCAGCCAAAGGCGACCGTGCCCGTGCCCGCACCCACCGATCCCTCTTCAACCATTCCGTCCGACGCATGCAAAACCGCGTGGCGGACATGCCTGCGTTCGACTGGCCGCGTGCGGATGTCATTGAGATACCCATCGTTCGTTTCACCAACAGCGGGATTGATTGACCGCACCGCTTCCATTCCAGGCTGCTCGAGGAGATACTCGACGAGGTAGTCCGCGGCCTTCCATACGCACAGAGTGCAGGTTAGCAGGATGGGTGTCTCCAGTTCACCCAGCTCGGTTACCTGCGTTACGCCCAGCAATTTGCCAAATCCGTTGCCGACATGGATTGCCGCCGGAACCCGTTCACGATACACGTTTCGGCCGTGCGGTAGTATCGCGGTCACACCGGTCCGGACTGAATCTCCGAGGATCAGCGTACTGTGCCCGACTCTGACGCCGTCGACATCCGTAATGCTGTTCATCGGTCCGGTCGGGAGAATTCCTACGACGAGTCCGGCGTCACGTGCTCGGAGGCGGGAAGACTCGCGTTGACCCGACGCCGGCATCGACCAGAACAGGATTAGCAGGAACGGCAGAAGTTTCATGTCAAATCCGGGATTACATTGATCGGGAGTGATAAGTTAGCCCCGGGCGTCAAAAGGGGTAGACCTTCTCGCGACTAAGCACTAACATCGTCTCAACCTATCGAGTAGCGCGATCAGCACAGCAGGTGCCGCATTGCTGACACAGATCACAGTCCTTCTGCTTGCAGGCCTCTTTTGTCCGGCTCCTCGTCCCTCAGACGCCGACATTCTGGTCTTCTCCAGGACAGCAGGCTTCAGGCACGATTCGATCGAACCCGGGACGGCGGCGATCAGAAAGCTTGCCACTGAGAACGGGTATGGCATTCTCGCGACGGAAGACGGAGGCGTGTTCACCGATGCTAACCTGGCGTCAACCGGAGTGGTCGTTTTCCTGAACACCACGCTCGACGTACTCGACGATTCGCAACAGTCGGCCCTTACTCGTTTCGTTCGTGCGGGCGGAGGGTTCGTAGGGATTCACTCGGCCGCCGACACCGAGTACGACTGGCCGTGGTACGGGCAGATGGTCGGTGCGTACTTCGATGGCCATCCTAACAACCCGAATGTCCGAGAAGGCGTGATGCTGATCATGGACTCGACCCACGCCTCGACGCGGTGCCTGCCTGACCCCTGGGTTCGAACAGACGAGTGGTACGACTATCGGTACGTTAACCCCAACGTGAACGTGCTCCTTCTTGCCGACGACATGTCTTACAAAAGACCCGAGGAAAATCCCCCTTCCGAACCTCATCCGATCTCGTGGTACCATGAATTTGACGGCGGCCGGGTCTTTTACACCGGACTGGGGCACACTTCAGAATCGTTCACGGAGCGTTTGTACCTCGATCACATCTGGGGCGGAATTCAATACGCGCTAGGTGAAATTGCGTCACCGAATTGAACCAGACCGGCCACATCGTTGATTGCGATCCTTAATGCTGTCGCCTGCGGCGAGCGGCAGCAACCGAAACCACGCCGAACGACCACCGTAATTATTGTTCCTGCTGAACCAGACACCCGACGAGCATGGCACGCCTGACAACGCTCCTTCTCATACTCGCTTTCATTCCGGTCTTGAACCGTCATGTGAAGGCCCAGACGTCCTCCGACTCGACAGCAATTGTGGCTGCGGCGCTTGACTACATAGAGGGATACTATGATGCGGATGCTGAGAGGATGGAGAAGGCACTCCATCCGGACCTGGCCAAGCGCATCGTGATGACCGACCCGCAGCAAGGACGGTCACACCTTCGTCAGATGAGCGCGCTCACACTGATCCAGGCCACCAGCGGCAAGAGCCCTACGCCGGACAGCGAACGCCAACAGGATGTCACGATTCTCGATATCTACGGCAACACCGCAAGCGTAAAGGTGGTAGCCACCGACTGGGTGGACTACCTCCACGTGGCAAAGTGGAACGGTGAGTGGAAAATCGTCAATGTCCTGTGGGAGTTGAAAGCTCGTGAATAGGAATCATGTGATTTGTCAACTTGATCCATCGACCCGGAATCCGCCGGCTCCGATATTCGCGGCACTGCTCGTCGCATCGTTGCTTGCCGGCTGTACGCAGAATCAGGGGGGTCGCGGTCCGGACTTGACCGCATCAGGTACCAACCGCGCCGTCAGTTCCGTACCCATGCCCTTTGAACCGGGCGTCATATCAACTGCAGTGAATGAACGAGATGCAGCGATGACACCGGATGGCTCCGAATTCTATTTCAGCATATGGAGCGGATCGTTCGGTACGATCGCCATGTCGAGGTATGTGGGAGGCGAGTGGACAATGCCGGAGGTTGTCGAATTCTCCGGTGAGTACAGTGATCTCGAACCCTTCATCACCGAGGATGGACAGCAGATCTATTTCGCCTCAACAAGGCCCATCGGTCCCGGTGCGGAGACGGACGACTTTAACATCTGGGTTGCGGACCGGGCGGGCAATGCGTGGACCGAACCGCGACTTGTCGAGGATCCCGTGTACTCTACCGAAAACGAGTACTACCCCTCGGTCACTGCCGCGGGCATGCTCTACTTCACCTCCAAGCGGGAAGGAGGTGTGGGTGGTGAAGATATCTGGAGGGTCGCCCCGACAGACAGTGGATACGGAATCGCCGAGGCTGTCACGGGCGGCGTCAACACGGAGCGGGACGAGTTCAACGCATTTGTTGCGCCCGATGAATCGTACCTGATCTTCTCCTCCTGGGGGCGCGAAGACGGGCTCGGAGGCGGGGACCTCTACGTAAGTTTCGCCGATGACTCCGGAACGTTCGGACCGGCACTGAATCTTGGAAGCACAATCAACTCCTCCAACCTGGACTACAGCCCATACGTGAGTCCCGACGGAGCACATCTGTTCTTTAGCAGCCGAAGGGCAAATCTGCACTCAGCCTCGGACCGGTGGAAATACGACGAACTCCGCGCGGCCCTCTCGGCACCCGGCAATGGTGCGGGGGACATTTTTCGAGTTGACGCATCTGTTCTGGACTCGCTTCGTCTGATGTCCGACCCTGGTCGACTGCAGCGGGGCTAGAACATTCGGGACTGTACCGGCCTTCCAACCACGCGTGCTTCGAGGTCGAGAAGGTGTCTTTTGCGGTGAAGTCCGCCGGCATACCCTGTCAGCTTCCCGTTTCGGCCAATGACCCGGTGGCATGGAATCAGAATGGCCACATAGTTGTCGGCGTTGGCGCTGGCGACCGCGCGCACGGCCGCTGGACAACCGAGCTGGTCGGAGAGCGCCCCATAACTCATCGTTTGCCCGAAAGGGATCGACATCAGGGCGCGCCAGACACGCTGCTGAAACGGTGTTCCGAGTGGCTTTGTGACTGTTGTGAAGGCTGTGAGATCGCCCGCGAAATACCGGTCGAGCTCCTTCCTGAGGCTTTCCAGTATCGCGTTATTGCCTTCGGAGAACCCGCTCTTCGTTCTCGCCCGCAACCTCGAAAGTCGCATATCCAGTTTGGGCCGGTCCGAGAACTCGACGAACAGGAGTTCGCGGTCTGTTGCACCGGCAATCATCGACCCGAGGCCGACCTCAAACGTCGACACAGTTATAGTGGCGGAAGTTGGTTCCGGCAACGTATCAGATTGCACCGATCTCCCGCCTAGCGGGGACACGATTCCGTCGTGATCCCGACCATTGACTCTGGTCATTCGACTTCGAGCTTCCTGATCATCTGAATTGCATTAGCGTTGGCGGGGTTAAGTTCGAGCGACTTCCGATAGTTTGCAATAGCCTCCTTCGCATTGCCGGCATTCATCAGTGCTTCGGCGAGGCTGTCGAACACGTTGAACGATTTCGGATAGGATTCCGAGTTAAGACGGAAGATCGCGATGGCGGCAGGCATCTGACCCCGACCCATCAG